>JBCCZI010000012.1:0-54550 GCA_039187815.1 Pseudomonadota bacterium
CGCATCCGCTGCCCGGCAGGCGAATGCTGGCATTCGCCGAGAGGGGGCAATCGTCTCATTCCGGGCTCCCCGCTCTCCTCCAAAGAGCGCGAGGCTACCCCGCTGCACGATCGCTCGAGACGCGTCCCCCAGCCGGAAACCGGATGACCGGGGAGCCCGGAACCCGTGACCGGATCAAATTGGAACCGCTGACCGGATGCTATTGGAATGCCAGACCGAATACACCCCAAATGCGCAGTCAAACCGGGCAGCGAGACAGCTGACCGCGATAGCGCGCGGTCTGCTCGGCCACCTGTGAGGCGGCGCGCTTTAGCCAGGATTTTTGCTGCCAGCCGCCGCGACGATGTCCTGCATGACCCTCGTGATAGGCGAGGTAGTGGTTGAAGGCATCATAGCGGCCGACCGAGTTCACCCGCTCGGTCTTCGCGACATACCAACCGACGAAATCCACTGCATCGGCAAACTCCGTCCGATCGGCGCTGCTCTGGCCCGTCTCGTCCTGGTACCAATCCCATGTTCCGTCGATGGCTTGCGCATACCCGAGTGCTGATGACGGGCGGCCCAGGGGCACAATGCCGAGCGCGTAGCGGCGCGGTGGGCGCACCGCGGCCCGAAAGCTCGACTCGCGCCAGATGATCGCCATCTTCAGCTCAACCGGCGTGTTCCACCGCAGCGCCGCCTTTTGAGCCGCATTCCGCCATGTGGGCCGCTCGGCGAAGATCGCGCAGATATCGTCCTGCGCCCGAGGTGGCCCATCCGGAGTGGAACTGCAGGAGCCCAGCGCCGCCAGGACCACCGCCACGTAAAAAACCCGCAATGTCATCGATCCGCTCGATCGCTCTTTCGGTGTTTTCGTTTTGCCTCAGCGTTTTGATACCACGGAACGACACCGAGCTGTAGCCGCTGATTTACCATGCCCGTTGGTGGACAGACTCAGGAGAACTAGATAAGGGGAGTTTTCAGGGTGTCGGAAGGAGCGTACGATGCTGTGTCGTGACGCTAGGTTTAATATTGGTCAGGTCGTCAAGCACCGGGTGCATCCGTTCCGGGGCGTGATCTTCGACGTCGACCCTGAATTTGCCAATACCGAGGAATGGTGGCTGTCTATCCCAGAAGAAGTGCGCCCGCGTAAAGACCAGCCCTTCTACCATTTGTTCGCCGAGAACGAAACCAGCTATTATATTGCCTATGTGTCGGAGCAAAATCTATTGCTGGACTTGTCGGGCGAGCCGGTCGAGCATCCGGAGGTTTTCGACTACTTCGAAGAGCTGGAAGACGGCCAGTACCGCATCAGCACTGATCAGTGCCACTGACCGACCTGTTTGTATCAAGCCAGGGTGCAGTGCCTGAGCTAGTAGCCTAGCGCGATGCCGTCCTTTCTTGGATCCGATCCGCCGGTTAGAATCCCGTCTTCTCCGATCACAATGGCTTGTGCGCCGCCGATGCCGGATGCCGGACGTTCGACTCGGTGGCCCTTTTCGGCGAGCTGCGCCACGACCGCATCCGGATACCCGGATTCGACGCGGATGAGTTCGTCTTCGAAGAACAAGCGAGGCGCGTCTATCGCATCCTGAATGCCCATGCCATGATCGTTCAGGTTCGACACCAGACGCATATGGCCAGCGGCCTGATAGGGTCCACCCATTACGCCAAAGGGCATCACGATCCGCTCGCCTCGCTTCAGCATCCCCGGGATGATGGTGTGCAAGGGCCTTTTCGACCCAGCCGCCTCATTCGGATGACCCTCGGCCAAAGTAAAGCCCGCCGCCCGATTGTTGAATAGGATGCCGAACTTTTCCGAGGCCAGCCCGGACCCGAAACTGCCAAAGATCGAATAGATCAGCGAGACGGCCATCCGATCGCGATCCACCACAGTGATGTAGATCGTGTCCCGGTGCGGTGCGCCCAGCGGCGCTGACGGGAACGGCCCGGCCCGATCTGGGTCGATCTGCGACACCAGCTGATCGACGGTCTCGTTTGAGAGGAAAGCGTCGAGGGTCATGCGCATATGGCTTGGGTCCGCGATCGCTTGATTGCGCGCGGCATAACCGAGCTTGGCGATCTCCATCTCAAGATGTGCGCGCTCCGCACCGCGGGGGTCGAGGGCTGCCGCATCGAAACGCTCCAGCATGCGCAACAGCAAGAGGGCCGCAGCCCCCTGGCTGTTGGGCGGAAGCTCGCCAATGTCGACCCCACGATAGCGGCTGGTGAGCGGCGTGACATAATCGGCTGTGGCCGCTGCGAAATCATCGAGCGTGTGCGGGCCACCGCGTGCCTGCAAGGCGCTCACCATATCCTCAGCGACCTCGCCTTCGTAAAAGGCATTGGCTCCGTTCGCCGCGATGCGCCGCAGGGCCTCGGCCTGCGCGGGAGCACGAAAGACCTCGCCAGCCGTCAACGCGGCGCCGTTGTTGAGAAAGTGCAGCCGGCCCGCCCCCTGGAGCACGTCGCCTGCATCCGTCCAGTCATGGGCCACTCTAGGCGCGACGGGAATGCCGTCCTCCGCATAACGGATCGCAGGGTCGAGCAGGGCGTCAAAGCCTTTGCGCCCATGGTCTCGGGCCAGCATCTCGAACCCGGCAACGGCCCCCGGCACCACGGTCGAGACGCCGTCATGGCGGGGCATCTCGCTGTGCCCTGCGGCCCGGAGGGCAGCGGCATCCAGCCCAGCAGGCGCGCGGCCCGAGGCGTTGACGCCGATCAGATCCTCGCTGTCCGCGGGTTTGACCAGCGCGAACATATCTCCGCCGATGCCGGTCATTTGCGGCTCGGCAATGCCCAGCAAAATCGCCCCGGCCACGGCTGCATCGACAGCATTGCCGCCCCGCTCCAGCATGTCGATCGCCGTCTTGGCGGCCAGAGGATGCGACGTCGCGCACATGCCATTGGTGGCATAGACGGCAGAGCGGCCGGGCGTCTGGAACAGCAATTACCTTCCTCCTGATAGGTGCGATGCTTCTGTGTAGCGGCACCAAGGGCGTCAAGCCAGGATCATGGATGTATCGGCCTTGGCGGGGCTCGGCAACCGCATCCCCGCTTGCCAGGCTGGGCGACGCGGTGCACAGTCAGGCCATGTCGGGAGACGTCACGCCCATATCTCACCGGCGGTCCGAGGCCTGCGCTTTTGATCGCCGCGAGCTGTCCCAGATCCTCAACATCTATGGGCGCATGGTCGCTATGGGCGAGTGGCGCGATTATGCGATCGACAGTTTGCGCGACCGGGCCGTGTTCTCGATCTTTCGCCGAGCCTCCGAGCGGCCGATCTACCGGGTTGAGAAGGTGCCGCGCGATGCGCGCCGGCAAGGCGCCTATTCGGTCGTCGCCATGGACGGCCATGTGTTGAGGCGCGGCCAGGAGCTTCGGACCGTTTTGCGGGTGCTCGAGCGCAAACTGATCCGCGCAGTGGACTGACGGCTCGGGCCTAGCCGCGCTTGCGCCGGGATTTCGCGCGGCTCAACCGGCCCCGGGTGACCATCCGCCGGCGTGGCTTGGGCGAGGAGCGGTTGCTCCGGGGCGCGACGCCGGCCGTCTCGATCAGCTCGAACAGCAGACCGCCCGTTACCGGCACAGCCTCGACCAGACGCACGCGGGCATGCATGCCGAGCGCCAGAACACGGCCCGAGCGCTCCCCCGTCAGGGTCTGTGCCTCGGGGTCGTGGCGAAAATACTCCGCGCCCAGGGTCGAGATCGGCACCAAGCCATCCGCGCCCGTCTCGCTAAGCTTCACGAACAGGCCGAAGCGGCCGATGCCGTTAATCCTGCCTTCGAACTCCGCGCCTTCGCGCTCGGCCATATAGGCGGCCACATAGCGGTCAACGGTGTCCCGCTCGGCCTCCATCGAGCGCCGCTCGGTCCGGCTGATCGCTTCGCCCATGGCGCCAAGCGCGGCCGCCTCATCCGCGCTCTGACCATCTGAGCCAAAGCCAAGCGCCGCGATCAGCGCCCGGTGGACGATCAGATCCGCATAGCGCCGGATCGGAGAGGTGAAATGCGCGTAACGCTGGAGGTTGAGCCCGAAATGCCCCCGGTTTTCGGGCGCATAATAGGCTTGTGTTTGCGCGCGGAGGATCTGGAGGTGGACCAGCTCTTGCGCTTCGGTATCGCGCGCGTCGTTGAGCAAGCGGTTCAGGTCTCCGGTGCGCAGGACCTGGCCCTTTGGCAGTCCCAGACCGAAAGCATCCAGCGTCTCGCGCATCGCATCGAGCCGCTCCAGGTCGGGCTCCTCATGCACCCGGTAGAGCAGCGATTTGCGATGGGCCTCCAACGTCTCGGCGGCAGCGACATTGGCGAGGATCATGAACTCCTCGATCAGGCGGTGCGCATCGAGCCGCTCGCGGATCGGGATGCCAATGACCGCGCCATCCTCGCCGAGTTCGATGCGCCGCTCGGGCAAATCGAGATCCAGCGGTTGCCGGCGACGACGTGCGCTGTCCGTGGCGGCCCAGGCTGCGTGGAGCGCACGAATGCCATCTGCGTGGGCGGCGGTCGCCGCGCTGCCCCGCCCGTCGATCTCGGCCTGCACCTGTTCATAGGTCAGATCGGCCCGGCTCCGCATCACCCCGCGATGAAAGCGGTGGCCTCGCTTGTCGCCCTCAGCCGAGAGTACCAGACGCAACGCCATACACGGGCGATCCTGGTCTGCCATCAGTGAACAGAGATCCGCCGATAACCGCTCGGGCAGCATAGGCGCGACGCGGTCCGGGAAATAGGTCGAGTTGCCGCGCAAACGGGCCTCGCGATCGAGCGCTGAGCCTGGTGGGACCAGCGCCGCCACATCGGCGATCGCCACCCAAACGATGTGCCCTCCGGGATTGGCCGGGTCGTCATCCGGCATCGCCGCCACGGCATCGTCATGATCTCGGGCATCGGCGGGGTCGATTGTTACAAATGGGATGTCCCGAAGGTCGCGCCGGCCATCGGGGCTCGGGAACTGCGCGGCTTCTGCCTCGGCAATCACCGCATCCGGGAACGCGTCGGGGATGCCGTGCTGGTGAATGGCGATCAGGGAGACCTGACCGGGTGCGCCCGGATCCCCCAACCGCTCGATGATCCGGGCGCGGGGAAGGCCTATGCGCCGCGTCTCCTCGGCCTCTGCTTCGACCAGTTCGCCGTCGCGTGCGCCTTCGGAGGCGCCTGGCGGGATCAGCCACTCTTTGTCAGAGCGCTTGTCGACCGGCACGACCCGCCCGCCGGAACGATCCGCGCGATAGATGCCAAGACGCCGCCGCGGGCCGCTTCCGGTTTTCTTGATCAGCCTGGCCTCATAGCTCAGGGCATCGCCGTCTGCCACTTTGAGCTTGGCCAGGATGCGGTCGCCGGGGACCAAGGCCGGATCGCCCTGGCGCGCGATATAGAGGATGGGGGGCGGGGGATCCTCGTTGTCCCAGTCCTTTGGCCTGGCAAAGAGATCGCCATCCGCATCCGCACGATCGATGATCAGCATGGTGACGGCCGGCAGATGTCCCGCGGGCCGCACACGGCGCCGGCGCCGCTCGATCGAGCCGTCCTCCTCCATATCGCGCAGCATATCCCGTAGCGCCACGCGCTCAGCACCCTTCAACCCGAAAGCGCGGGCGATCTCTCGCTTGCCAATTTGATCGGGATTGTCCTGGATCCAGGCAAGGATTTGTTCTTTCGAGGGGATCTGTCTCATCGCCGCGGGCATAGCATGCTGGCGGCCGCTGTGCGACCGTCCACGATTTGGACCCAGCGTGGGGAATGGCCTAGGCCAACGCCGTAGGGATCTCGGAACACACGGTCCGTGATGTGATGGCGGAAGATCTGCCAAGGCTGGGCACGCTTTGGCATGACGGATGGCATGAGGTGCTTGCCTACTTGGCTCCGAGCGGTTTGGTCGCAGCCCGGACGCCCGACGATTTCCGCGAACGGCTTCTTGCCATACGGGCGCGCACGCGGGTGTTCGGCGCGGAGTTCGCTCCTCGAGAGTTCTGCATGATTTACGTGGACGAGCTCGAGCACCTTTTGTCTGTCCGACAGCGCGGGGATCGGGGGTAGCCGCCCGGCTCTTGCGTGATTGGGAGGCGCGCTTGCTGAGCGCTGGCGTGACCAAGACATGGCTCGGTTGTGTCGTCGGTGGTGATCGCGCGGCCCGGTTCTTTGAGCGTGAGGGTTGGATGCGTGCCGGGCCTTGTGTGTCTGTCGCCGAGGTGTCGACCGGTGCGTTCAAGATCTAGGGATGGCGGTACACCAAGACCTTGGGCTGAGCCGGGTCAAAGGATCCGGCTAGCTCTCGGCGATGGGGTCATCTGGTGTGCTTCCCGCAGCTGTCTTGGCGGATCTCGCCCGGGTCGTCTTGGCCGCGGACTTCTTTGCCTTAGGCTTCTTGGGCGCCTTCGCGGCGGCCTTCTTTTTCGGCGATTTTGCCGCCTTCTCCGCCAGAAGCTTCACGGCATCTTCGGCAGACAGCGCCTGGGGATCGACCCCCTTTGGCAGGGTGGCATTGATCTTTTCCCATTTCACATAGGGGCCATAGCGCCCGTCCATCACCAGGATCGGACCGCCCTCAGGATGGTCGCCCAATTCGCGCAACGGCTTTTGCTGGGCACCGCGGCCTCGGCCGGGATTGGCCTTGCGCTGCGCCAGCAGTTCGATCGCCCGGTTCATCCCGATGGTCAGCGCCTCGGACCAGTCCTCGAGCGGCGCATAGAGCTTTCCGTGGCGAATCGCGGGGCCATAGCGGTAGAGGCCGGCCTCGACCGGCTCCCCATCTTCCGGGTGCGGACCGATCGGCCGGGGCAGGCTGAGCAACCCGAGCGCTGTCTCCAGTTCGAGCGTGTCGGGCACCACCCCCTTTGGCAAACTGGTGCGGCGCGGTTTCTCATTGCCCACGGCCTCGCCCAATTGCACATAGGGACCGAAGCGGCCGCTGCGCAGCGTGACCGCCTGGCCGGTCTCGGGGTCCTGCCCCAGCTCCTTGCCGTCGATCTTCGAGGCGTCGTCGTCTTGGCCACCGAGCGGCCGCGTGTACCGACACTCAGGATAATTTGAGCAGCCGATGAAGGCGCCGCCCGAGCGCGCCGTCCGCATTGAGAGCCGTCCGACGCCGCACATCGGGCAGGCCCGCGGATCGCTGCCGTCGCCCGGATCGGGAAACAGATGAGGGCTGAGAAACTCATTCAGCTTCTCCAGGACCTCACCGATCCGCAGCTCGGAGGTGCCATCGACAGCACTTCGGAAATCGCGCCAGAACTTCTCCAGCACCGCCTTCCAATCGATGCGGCCGCCTGAGACGTCGTCGAGCTCCTCCTCGAGCGCGGCGGTAAAGTCATACTCCACATAGCGCGCGAAGAAGTTCATCAGGAAGGCTGTGACCAGGCGTCCCTTGTCCTCTGGGAACAGACGGCCCTTCTCTTTGCGCACATAGTCGCGATCTTGGATGGTCGTCAGGATCGAGGTGTAGGTGGAGGGCCGGCCGATGCCGAGCTCTTCCATCCGCTTGATCATCGTGGCTTCGGTGTAGCGCGGCGGCGGCTGCGTAAAGTGCTGCTCCGGCGTGATGGTGCGCTGGGCCAGTGTGGCACCCTCCGGGATCTCGGGCAGGCGCGCCTCGTCATCCTCGGCCACATCGTCGCGCCCTTCCTCGTAAACCGCGAGGAAGCCGTCAAAGGTGACCACCTGACCCGTGGCGCGCAGGCCGACGGTGTCTGCGGCATCGCCGATCTCAACCGTAGTGCGGCGGAACCGGGCGGCCTCCATCTGGCTTGCCACGGCGCGTTTCCAGATCAGCTCATAGAGCCGAGCCTCCGCGCGCTCGATCCGCAGGTCTTTGGGCGCCACATTCAGCCGCGAGGGGCGGATGCATTCTTGCGCCTCCTGGGCATTTTTGGCCTTGGTTTTGTAGATCCGGGGTTTGTCCGGGACATACTGGGCACCATAGCGTGTGCCGATGACCTCTCGCAGCGCTTGCACCGCTTCGGGCGCCATGTCGACACCGTCGGTCCGCATATAGGTGATGTGACCCGCCTCATAGAGCCGCTGGGCGGTGCGCATGCACTCCTGCGCGCCCATCCCGAGCTTGCGGCTGGCCTCTTGTTGCAGCGTCGATGTCATGAATGGCGGGGCCGGATTGCGCGAAGCCGGCTTGGCCTCGACCGAGCGAACCGAAAGGTCCACCGCCTCGATCGACGCCACGGCCGACTTTGCTGCCGCCTCATCCGCCAGATCGAACCGATCCAGTTTGCGGCCGCCCAGTGCGACAAGCCTTGCGTCGAACTCCGCCGCCTTGGGCGTCGCAAGTCGGGTCTTGACCGACCAGTACTCACGCGGGCGAAAGGCTTCGATCTCCATCTCGCGTTCGACGATCAGGCGAAGGGCGACGGATTGAACCCGCCCAGCGGAGCGTGCACCCGGCAGTTTCCGCCACAGCACCGGCGAAAGGGTGAACCCGACAAGATAATCCAGCGCGCGGCGCGCGAGATAGGCGTCGACCAACTGCATGTCGATCTCGCGCGGCTGGTCCATGGCTTGGGTGACTGCGCTGCGGGTGATCGCATTGAACACAACGCGTGAGACGGGGGTGTCCTTCTTGACCGCCCGGCGTTTGCGCAGCGCCTCGAGCAGATGCCAGGAGATGGCCTCGCCCTCGCGATCCGGGTCCGTCGCCAGGATCAGGCCGTCCTGGTCGGCCAGCGCATCGGCAATCGCGCGAATGTGTTTCTGCGAGCGACTGTCAACCTCCCAGACCATCTGAAAATCGCTGTCGGGGTTCACCGACCCGTCCTTTGATGGCAGGTCGCGCACATGGCCGTACGAGGCGAGCACCGTGTGCTTTCCGCCGAGATATCCGCTGATTGTCTTGGCCTTGGCCGGCGATTCGACAACGACGACAGCCATTCAGAGCTCCTGTCCCGCGCCGGTTGGGCGCGGCGGCAGAAAATGGTGCAGGGTCAGGGTGCTGTCAACCGTCGCCCTGGAGGCTTGGTCGATCAGCCCATAAGCACGACCCGCCCATCGGGCAGCTGTTCAATGCGGCCTGCAAGCTCAAGTTCGAGCAGAACGAGCGACAGCTCGCCCGGGCGCGTCCCGCAGGCCCGGGCGAGCTCGTCGACCTCGACCGGGGCTGTTCCCACAAGGCGGATAACCTGCTCGGCCAGAGCCATGTCCGTATCGCGTCCGTCCGGATCGAAGTCAGTGAGCGCGTCGTAGTCGTCGCCATCGTCGATGCCGTCGAAGAGAAACTCGGCCCCTGCCTCGGCAAAGCCCATTTTCGCGGGCATGGCCAAAGCATCGAGCACATCACGGGCATTTCGCACCAAAGCGGCGCCATCCCGGATAAGCGCATTGCAGCCCGCTGAGCGTGGATCCTCGGGTGAGCCAGGACAGGCCATCACCTCGCGACCCTGTTCGAGTCCATACCGGGCGGTGATGAGGCTGCCGGAGCGGCTCGCCGCCTCGATCAACAGAACCCCGGCGGACAGGCCCGCAACCAGGCGATTGCGCTTTGGGAAATGGCGGGCCGTCGCCTCGACACCGAGCGGGCATTCGCTGAGAAGCGCGCCGCCCGCATCGACGATCCGTTGCGCTAGGCCTTCGTTCTCGGGCGGGTAGACACGGTCAATCCCGCCGGCCAGGACCGCGATCGTGCCGGTTTCCAGCGCGGCCTCATGGGCCGCGGCGTCGATCCCGCGGGCCAGGCCCGAGACGACGGCACGACCGGCCTCGCCCAAGCCTCGGGCGATTTGACGCGCGGTACGAAGGCCCAAGGCAGAGGCGTTGCGCGCGCCGGCAACAGCCACGGATGGGCGCGTGAAGATGGCGTTGTCTCCGATAAACCAAAGCACTGGCGGTGCTGTGTCGATGGTCGCCAATTGGTGGGGATAGGCCGCCTCGCCCAGGATGACGAGCTGCGCGTCGACCTGGGCCCCGGCCTCGAGCTCTGCGTCAACCGCGTGGCGCGGGCGCATCTCGTAGCCGTTGCTGCCGCCGCGCGCCGCCAATTCCGGCAAGGCTTCGAGCGCTGCTGTGGCGGAGCCGAACCGGCGGATCAGGTGGAGATAGGTCCGCGGGCCGACATTTCGGCTGCGCGCCAGCTGCAATCGAGCGATGCGCTCGGCTTCGGCCAGCGGTGCCTCGTGGCGCAGCACCTCGGGTGGTGTGGCAGCATGATCGCGCGCAATCTGGGTGACAGCCATGGACGCTCCTATCGCAACTGCAACCAGAAGAGCGCGCCTGTGGTTAATCCCGAGTTAATCGTTAACGCTGCTTCCGCCAGAGCCGATCCGTGGCTCCTGATCCTGGATCAGACGCCGGATATTCTCGGCATGGCGGATCCAAACGATGAGGACGGCGATCGTGACAGCCAACACAGCCTCCCAGCGGGAGAACGCCACCAGCCACAAGGGTGCCGACGCGGTGGCCGCGAGCGCGCCCACGGATGAGATCCGGCTGAGGCGTGCGGCCACGAGCCAGATGATCGCCGCGCCAATGCCTGTCCAGGTGTGCAAGGCGACGACGGTGCCGAGGAAGGTCGCCACGCCCTTGCCGCCCCGGAACCTCAGCCAAATTGGGAAACAGTGGCCGATCAGCGCACCGAGGGCTGCGGCCTGTGCCGAGAGATCCCCCCAGCCCATCAGAACCAGCACGGGCACGGCTCCCTTGAGCGCATCCCCCATAAGCGTGAGCGCCGCAGCGCCGCGATGGCCCGAGCGCAGGACATTGGTCGCGCCGATGTTTCCTGAGCCCACTTTGCGCGGATCGCGGAGCCCGAACAGCCGGCTGATGGCGATGCCAAAGGGGATCGACCCCGCACCATAACCCAGAGCGAAGGCTGTCAGCAGCCAGGGCAGCGCGCGGTCGAGGCCCATAATGTCGTGCAGCATTGCTTAGTCTCCGAAGACGCGGATCCCCGCCACCCAGGTGCCGAGCACCCGGCCTTGCATCCGACTGCGGTCGAACGGGGTGTTCTTGGATTTCGATTTCAGCGTCCAGCGATCGATCACCAGTGGCGCGTTCGGATCGAACAGCACGAGATCGGCCGGCGCCCCTGTGGCCAAGCGGCCGCCGTTCAGGCCAAACCGGCGCGCGGGTGCGGTCGACAGGCGCTCGAACAGCGCCGGTAGGGTGATATGCCCCCCATGCACCAGGCGAAGCGCTGCGGGCAATAGGGTCTCCAGCCCCGCCGCGCCCGTGGCCGCCTGTTCGAAAGGCAGCCGCTTGGCTTCCTCGTCCCAGGGCAGATGGGAGGAGACGACGCAGTCAAGCAATCCGGTGCCCAGCGCCTCGATCATGGCTTGGCGGTCCTCATCGGTGCGCAGCGGCGGTGCCAGCTTAAAAAAGCTGCGATAGTCGGCGATGTCATATTCGTTGAGGGTCAGATGATGGATCGACACGCCCGCCGTCACGTCGAGGCCTGCCTCCTTTGCTCGCAGCAGTGGCCCGAGCGCGGCTTCGGTCGAAAGCTGATCCGCGTGATAACGCGCGCTGCTCGCCTCGACCAAGGCGAGATCCCGCGCCAGCATGATCCGCTCGGCAATCGCAGGGACAGATGGCAGACCCAGCCGAGAGGCAAACTCGCCGGAGGTTGCGCAACTGCCTGCGGTCAGGGCGGGCTCCTGCGGATGATGCACCACGAGCGCCCCGGTCGAGGTCGCATAGCGCAAGCATGCGAGAAACATCTTCGCATCGGATACGGGGTGGTCGGCATCTGTCAGGGCCACAGCGCCGGCATCCAGGAGAAAGCGCTGCTCGGTCATCTCCTCGCCCCTCAGCCCTCGGGTCAGTGCAGCCATCGCGTGCACGTGGACTGGCGACGCCTCTCTAGCGCGGGCGAGGGTGAACTGCACCAAGGCCGGATCGTCGAGAGGCGGTGCGGTGTCGGGCTGTTGAATCAGGGTGGTCACGCCCCCCGCGGCTGCGGCTTCGCCCGCCGAGCGATGGGATTCGCGGTGCCGGGCGCCAGGCTCACCGACGAAAACTCTGGCATCGATGATCCCAGGCGCCAGCGTGTGCCCTCCGCAGTCGACGATCTCACCCTCGGAAGGTGCAGGGGATGCGCGGTGTACCACGTCCTCGATCAGGCCGCCGCGCAGCCGGACCGCGCCGGGACCCGCATAGCCCGTCACCGGATCTACAAGTGCGGCATTCAGCAAGGAGAGGGGCTTGCGATGCCGCGCCAGGGACAGATCGGTCATCGTCTCGGTGACCCGTGGCTGGCGGCGACAGGGTTCTGTTCGGCCAGAGCTCTTTGATCGCGCATCGGGTCTTGCATCATGGCCGGCCCTTCGTGATGGCAGAAACCAGAGCCACGGGGGCGGGGGTCTCAGATCCGGTTAGCAGATTTTCTCCCGCCTGGAGCCGGTGCCGGAACCATCTATCGAGGCCGGTGTCGTTGGCTCGGGCCCGACGGCTGAGACAGCGGGCATTCCGGCTGCTGGCCCAATCCAGTATATGCGTCAGCGGTTCCGATCCGACCATAACCCCACGTGTGATGCGCATCGGTTTGCTGGCGAGCAGCCGCTGGTCTGAAACGGCATAGCGATGCTGCACAATGGCCCGTTGCGCGAACCAATGGCCGATCTGGTCGCTGACCACGATCACACCGATGAACAAGAGGGCAAGCCCATACCTGCCCTCGGAAATCGCGAACACGAAAACCAGGATCATCAGCAAAAACGTGCTCGGGATCCGAAGCCCGTCCATCACCCGGTCCCGAAAGGACTTGTTGGGATGGTCCAGTTCCGCACGCCCGGCCCAGAGGAGCGTCTCATCATCGCGCAGATGGGGCAGCCAATGGGCGTGATCTTCAGGGGTCGGTTCAGGCAGGCCGAACTGCTCGGCGCTGAGGGGTGGTGCGCTCATGCCATGGCCTCGCGGTTTTGGGCCAGCAGATCCAGGACCGCCATGCGCACCGCCACGCCCATCTCGACCTGTTCCCGGATCACCGAGCGGTTGATGTCATCGGCAACCTCTGGGTCGATCTCGACCCCCCGGTTCATCGGACCGGGATGCATCACGATGGCGTCAGGCTGCGCACGCGCCAGCTTCTCGGCGGTCAGCCCATAGCGGTGAAAGTATTCTCGCCGCGACGGCACGGCGGCACCGTCCAGCCGCTCGTTCTGAATCCGCAGCATCATCACCACATCACAGTTCTCGAGGCCTGCTTCGAGATCAGTGAACACCTCAACCCCGAACCGGTCGATCCCCGAGGGCAGGAGCGTTGGGGGTGCGATCACCCGCACCCGGTTCTCGAGCGCGTTCAGGCAAAGGATGTTGGAGCGCGCGACCCGGCTGTTTGCGATGTCGCCGCAAATGGCGATGGTCAGGCGTTGGAGCCGCCCCTTATGGCGCCGAATGGTGAGGGCATCGAGCAGCGCCTGGGTCGGATGCTCATGCCGCCCATCGCCCGCATTGACGACCGCGCAGTTGACCTTTTGCGCCAGCAAGGCCACGGCGCCGGACATCACGTGGCGGACGACCAACAGATCCGGGTGCATGGCGTTCAAGGTCACCGCCGTGTCGATCAGGGTCTCGCCCTTGGCCATGGATGAGGCCTGGACGGGCATCGACATGACATCGGCACCTAAGCGCTTGCCGGCGAGCTCAAAACTGGCCTGTGTGCGGGTCGAGGCTTCGAAGAACAGGTTGATCTGCGTTAGCCCGCGCAACCGCTCGGTGTGCTTATCGCGCTGACGGTTGAGGGTCACATAGGTCTCGGACAGATCGAGGATGTCGACGATATCCCGAGCCGAAAGCTGCTCGATCCCAAGAAGATGCCGATGTCGGATCATGGAGCCCTCCGCGCACGGACTTAGCGCGCGGCGACGCCCGAGCGCAACCACCTCGGCGCAGGGGTTGGTTTGGCGTCGCCTCGGCCATAGGTTGAGCATGAGAGGAGATCCCCATGCTGCCCGAGCCCGTCCGCCTCTACGACCAGCCGCGCGCGCCCAATCCCATGCGCTTGAATCTGTTCCTGGCCGAGAAGGGCGTCGAGATCGAGCGGGTCACGGTCGATCTGATGGCAGGGGAACACAAGTCCGAGGCCTATCTGGCAAAGGTTGGAGAGTCGCGGGTGCCTGCACTCGAGCTCTCGGACGGGACGGTGCTGACGGAGACCCAAGCGATCTGCCGCTATGTCGAGGCGTTGCACCGCGAACCCAATCTGATGGGCCGGGACGCGCGCGAGATGGCCGAGATCGAGATGTGGCAGCGCCGTGCCGAATTCGGGCTCTTTGCCGCGGTCGGCCACTGCTTTCGGCACACCAACAAGCGGATGGCCGTTCTGGAGGATCAGTGCCCCGAATGGGGTGAGCTCAACCGCGGACGGATCGATGCGCACTTGCGCGCGCTTGACTGCCACTTGATCGGACGGAGTTGGCTGGCGTCCGATCGCTTTACCAATGCCGATATCACGGCCTATATCGCTGCGAGTTTTCGTCGGATCCTTCGGCATCCGATCCCTGATGGCCTGGACGCCCTCGGCGCGTGGTTGGAACGTGTTCGAGCCAGGCCATCTATAGCTGTTTTGGAGACATGATGATAAATCCGCTTTTGGAGCCGTTCTCTGGCCCTTTCGGCCTGCCGCCTTTCGATCGGATCGAGCCCTCCCATTTTCTGCCGGCCTTCGAGCAGGCCATGGCCGATCATCGCGCTGAGATCGAGGCGATTGCCCAGAACCCGGCATCCCCTGATTTTGTCAACACGATCGAGGCGTTGGAGCGTGCGGGCGGCACCTTGGACCGCGTGGCGTCGGTTTTCTTCACCCTGGCGGGAGGGGACGCGACGGATGATATCCAAGCCATCGATCGAGAGATCTCGCCGAAGCTCGCGCAGCACGGGAGCAGCATTCTTTTGGACGCGCGGCTTTGGTCCCGGGTGCGGGCGGTGGTCGAGCATACGGAGACGCTGGATCCAGAGCCGGCTCGGGTGACCGAGCTCTATCGGCGCATGTTCGTGAGGGCCGGAGCGGCTTTGGACGAGGCGGCACGCGGACGCATGGCGGAGATTCAAAAGCGCTTGGCCGAGCTCGGGACCGCGTTTGGTCAAGCGGTGCTGAAGGACGAGCAAGGCTGGGTCTTGGCGCTCGGCGATGAGGACCGCGCAGGTTTGCCGGACTTGCTGGTTGAGCAGGCAGAGCGGGAAGGCCGGCGCCGCGGGATGGAGACCGCCGCGATCACTCTGTCGCGCTCGTCGGTCGAGCCCTTTCTGGCCTTCTCCGAGCGGCGGGACCTGCGCGAGAAAGCGTGGCGGGCATGGACCGGGCGCGGTGAGATGCACGGAGCAGGAACCTGGCCGATCATCGATGAGACGCTGAGCTTGCGCGCGGAGAAGGCGCGTCTGCTGGATTTTGAAAGCTTTGCCGCCTTTAAGCTTGAAACGGCGATGGCCAAGACTCCGGAGCGTGTGCGCGATCTGTTGATGCGAGTCTTTCAGCCCGCGCGAACGAAGGCGGAGGCGGATCGCGAGGCGCTTCAAGCCTTGGCGGCCGCGGGCGGGACGAACATCGAGATCGAGGGATGGGACTGGCGGTTTTATGCAGAGCGACGTCGGCGAATCCTGCACGATCTAGATGAGGCAGCGATCAAACCATACCTATCGCTAGATAGTGTCATTCAGGCTGCGTTCGATGTTGCGCACCGCTTGTTCGGTCTGCGCTTTGAGCCGGTTGAGGGTCTGACGCTGCCCCATACCGATGCGCGTGCCTGGAAGGTCAGCCGGGACGGGGCGCATGTGGGGCTGTTTGTCGGCGACTACTTTGCGCGACCAACAAAACGCTCAGGGGCTTGGGCCAGCGGGCTCCGGCGTCAGCAGAAACTCTCGGACCCGCAGCGCCCGATCATCATGAACACCATGAACTTTGGAGAGGGCGAACCGAGTCTTTTGAGCTTTGATGACGCGCGAACGCTGTTTCATGAGTTCGGCCATGCCTTGCATGGGCTGTTGTCCGACGTCACGTACCCCCTGATCAGTGGGACATCGGTGGCGCGCGATTTTGTGGAGCTTCCAAGCCAGCTTTATGAGCACTGGTTGTCGGTGCCCGAGATATTGGAGCGGCATGCCCTTCATCACGAGACCGGCCAGCCGATGCCGGTGGATCTGGTGCAAAAGGTGAAGGCAGCGGAGACCTACAATCAGGGTTATCTCACCTGCGAGTATCTCGGATCGGCTCTGGTGGACTTGGCCATGCATGAGATCGCGGACGGCGAAACGGTGGATGGCCAAGCGCTGGAGGCGGATGTTTTGGCGCGGATTGGCATGCCATGCGCCGTGGCCATGCGCCATCGCTCACCGCACTTTCTGCATGTGTTCGCGGGCGATGGATATGCGGCGGGATACTACAGTTACATGTGGTCGGAGGTTTTGGATGCAGATGCATTCAGGGCCTTCGAGGAGACCGGGTCCGTCTTTGATGGTGAGACCGCCCGCAAGCTCGAGACCCATGTCTTGGCAGCCGGTGGACGGCAGGAACCGGACGAGGCGTATGTCGCCTTTCGCGGCCGCTTGCCTGGGGTGGAAGCCTTGCTCGAGGGGCGTGGGCTCAGCGAAGTCGATGAGCCCGCTTGAGACGCGACTGGACCTGGCCTGGCCCTCAGGGCTGCAGGATGAGCGATCCGGTTGTCCGGCGTTCCTCGAGATCGCGATGGGCTTGAGCGGCCTGCTTGAGGGGATAGGGCGACGGTGCGGCCACGGTCACGAAGCCATCGAGCAAAACGGCAAACAGATCGTTGGCGGCGGCCTGCAGGGTCTCTCGGGTCGGGACATAGTGGAAAAGCGTTGGCCGCGTGACGAACAGGGATCCCTTGCCGGCCAAGATGCCGAGATCAACATCTTTGACCGGACCGGAGGCGTTTCCGAACGACACCAGCAAGCCCTTGGGGCGCAGGCTGTCGAGGGACGCGGTGAAGGTGTCGGCTCCCACGCCGTCAAACACCACCGGCACGCCGGTGCCGTTTGTGATATCGCGCACGGCAGCAGCGATGTCCGCGCTTCGATAATCGATCACGTGATCAGCGCCGAGGCTGCGCACGAGGGCGCATTTCTCCTCGCCCCCCGCGGTCGCGATCACGGTGGCTCCGAGGGCCTTGAGCCACTGCACGGCGATCTGGCCAACGCCGCCTGCGCCTGCGTGGAAGAGGACGGTCTCGCCTGTCTGCACGGCGTGGATCTGACGGATCAGGTACTGGACCGTCAGGCCCTTAAGCATGGAGGCGGCAGCGATGTCGAAGGCAACGCCCTCGGGCAGCTTTACGGCGCGATCAGCGGCAACCACTTGGCTTTCGGCATAAGAGCCGATCGGGCCGGTGCAGTAGGCGGCGCGATCTCCGACGGCCCAGCCTTCGACGCCGTCGCCGATCGCCTCCACGGTGCCCGCACCTTCCAGACCGATGCCAGATGGCAACTCGACCGGATAAAGACCGGAGCGGTGATAGGTGTCGATGAAGTTTACACCGATCGCGGCATGGGCGATGCGGATCTGAGCGGGCCCCGGTTCGGGGGCGGGCTGCGTGGTCAGCACCATGGCCTCGGGACCACCGGGCGATGCGATGCGAATGGCGGCGATCTCGGTCATGCTGGTCTCCCTGGACTGCAGGCGCTCCGCGTGGCGGCGGGCTGCCAATGAACCTCCCGGGGATGCATGCGTCAAGGGCGCGTGCGACGTGATGTCCGAAGACACTATATACGCGCCGTCCACTCCACATGGGCGGGGCGGGATCGCGGTGGTGCGGATTTCCGGACCCAGCGCCCATGACGTGCTGCGCCAGTTAGCGGGTCGGCTGCCTCCACCCCGGCACGCGGCATTGCGGCGATTGCGCGATGCCAGGGGCGAGGTCTTGGACGACGCCTTGGTTTTGCGGTTCGAGGCGGGCGCCAGTTTCACCGGCGAGGCGATGGTGGAGTTGCACCTTCACGGCGGTGTCGCAGTGGTTGGGGCGGTGCTGGGCACGCTGTCGGCTCACCCCGGCCTACGCTTAGCAGAGCCCGGTGAGTTCACCTTCCGCGCCTTCCGTTCCGGCCGGTTTGATCTGACGGAGGTCGAGGCGCTGGGCGATCTGCTCGCCGCCGAAACCGAAGCGCAGCGTCGCCAGGCGGTGCGCGTGATGGCGGGAGATCTGGCGAACAAGATTGCCGACTGGCGCACGGCGCTTTTGCGTGCGATTGCAATGACCGAAGTGACGCTCGATTGGGCCGATGAAGAGGTCCCCGAGGATGTCGGTCCAGAGGTTGCCGGGCTGCTTGGCCAGGTTGAGCGCGAGATCCGACAGGAGCTGGTGCGCTCGGACGGAGCTGTGCGGTTGCGAACAGGGTTCGAGGTGGCGTTGGTGGGCGCTCCGAACGCCGGAAAGTCGACGCTTATGAACCGCCTTGCTGGGCGCGAAGCGGCCATAGTCTCATCGGTTCCCGGGACGACCCGAGACGTGCTCGAGATCCCTTATGATTTGGAGGGGCTGCCTGTACGGTTTCTCGACATGGCCGGCATCCGCGACACCGAGGACCAGATCGAAACAGAGGGAGTGCGGCGGGCGCGACTGCGGGCGGAGGCGGCGGACCTGCGCATATTGGTCGATGCACCTGATGCGCGACTGGGATCGCTGTCGGCCCTGGGGCAAGACGGCGATGTCCGCATCTGGGCCAAGGCAGACTTGGCCGACGGACTGGGCTTGCAGCTGTCAGCTATGACAGGCATGGGCGTGGACGAGCTCTTGCGGGAGGTGGCAAATCAGTTGGGGCAGCGATCGAGCGGTGGTCTTGTCGCGCACCAACGGCAGGTCGAGGCGCTGGAAAGGGTGGCCAGCTCCGCGCGACAGGCCTGTGATGGTCTGGGCACAAGGGGGGCCGAAGTGGTATCGGAAGACATCCGGCGAGCGCTGTCGGCGTTGTCCCGCTTGACGGGCGCTGTTGGGACGGAGGAAATCCTCGGCGAGATCTTTGGTCGATTCTGTCTGGGCAAGTGATAGGAATGTTTCACGTGAAACACCAAGTACCGGATGTCATCGTGATCGGCGGCGGCCATGCAGGGTCCGATGCGGCCCATGCGGCGGCCCGGATGGGTGCACGCACGGTGCTCGTGACCCATCGATTGGATCGGATCGGCGAGATGTCCTGCAATCCCGCCATCGGCGGGGTTGGTAAGGGCCATTTGGTCCGTGAGATCGATGCCCTTGACGGCCTAATGGGCCGTGTCGCCGATCGATCCGGTATCCAGTTCCGGCTTCTCAATCGCCGAAAGGGGCCCGCGGTTCAGGGGCCACGGACGCAGTCCGATCGAAACGCTTACAAAGCGGTCATGCAAGACGAGATCGCACGTATGCCCGGCTTAGAGAGAATAGAGGCCGGCGTTGCGGATCTGATCGTAGAGAACGGTGCGGCTGTTGGAGTTGAATTGGAGGACGGCCAGCGGCTCCTTGGCCGCACGGTGATCCTGACAACGGGCACATTTCTGCGTGGGGTCATCCATATCGGGCGCCAGACCGAGAAGGGCGGACGTATGGGGGACCCGGCCGCGGCCCGCCTGGCCGATCGCATGCGTGACATGGCCTTGCCAATGGGCAGGCTGAAAACCGGCACACCGCCGCGGTTGCACAGAAGCTCAATCGATTTCTCGCAGCTCGAGGAACAGCCCGGAGACGCCGAGCCCACGTTTTTCTCGTATCATACAACGGTCGCCAGTCTTGCGCAGGTGCCGTGCCACATCACGCACACCAACGCCCGTACCCACGACATCGTTCGCGAGAACCTCGACCAATCTGCCATGTACGGTGGGGGCATCGAGGGGGCCGGACCCCGCTATTGTCCATCCCTCGAAGACAAGGTGGTGCGCTTTTCGGACAAGACCTCCCATCAGATCTTCTTGGAGCCGGAGGGATTGGAGAGCCCGCTGATCTATCCGAACGGCATTTCCACGTCCCTGCCCGTCGACATACAGCGCGCTTGGCTGCAAACGATCCCTGGGCTCGAGCGTGCTCAGATCGTGCGGCCTGGCTATGCAATCGAGTACGACTATGTCGACCCGCGGGCGCTGACGTCGGCCCTGATGGTGCGTGATTTGCCGGGTCTGTTCCTGGCGGGCCAAATCAATGGCACCACAGGCTATGAGGAGGCGGCGGCCCAAGGCTTGGTTGCTGGTCTGAACGCGGCCCGATTGGCACTGGGCGCAGAGCCTGTGCGCTTCAGTCGAACCCAAAGCTATATCGGCGTTATGATCGATGATCTAACGAGTCGAGGCGTGTCGGAGCCGTACCGGATGTTCACATCCCGCTCGGAGTACCGGCTGATGCTGCGGGCCGACAATGCTGATCAGCGGCTGACGCCAATGGGCATCGAGCTGGGCCTTGTCGGCCAGCGCCGCCAGAACGCATTCGAGGCGAAGATGAGCAGCCTCCAAGGCTCAATCGGCGTGCTTGACGCCTGTAGTGTCACACCAAGCCAGGCGAAGGCGCACGGACTCGCCCTGAACCAGGATGGTGTGCGTCGTACGGCTCGGCAGCTGCTGGCGCGATCGGATGTGACGCGGGAGACGTTGGTCGCGCTATGGCCGGAACTGGCCTCTCTTCCGACCGCGGACGTCGAGCAGATCGAACGCGATGCTCATTATGCCGATTACATCACACGCCAAGCAGCGGAAGTCGCGGACCTGCAACGGGAGGAGGCTCGGCCGCTTCCCGCTGATCTGTGCTATAGGCGCGTGTCGGGTTTGTCTGCCGAGTTGCGCCAGAAACTGGCCGATCGACGGCCGGCCACGATCGGCGATGCTCGCCGGGTCGAAGGGATGACACCTGCGGCCTTGGCGCTCCTTCTCGTGATGGTACGGCGGTTGGATGCTGGCCGTGACGATCGACGATCCGCATAGCCGATGGATGCTGCAGAGTTTGCCGCGACCTATGATGTTTCACGTGAAACACTCGAGCGGCTCCACATCCTTGTGGATCACCTCTCGCGATGGACCCAGAAGATTAATCTGATTGCGCCGGGCACCCTCGAGGATGTCTGGGCCCGGCACATAGCCGACAGCGCCCAGCTCTGGGAACTCAGGCCAGAAAGATGTCCATCGTGGATCGATCTTGGATCTGGCGCTGGGTTTCCCGGCCTCGTTATCGCGGCCCTTTCCGCGGAAACTGGGGTTACAGCGGTCACTCTGGTCGAAAGCGATTCGCGAAAGGCCGCGTTCCTCACGACTGCGGCGCGGCATATGGGCCTCCATCCCAAGGTGCTGTGTGCCCGGATTGAGACACTCCGCGAGCCACCATTCAGCGTTGTGTCCGCCCGGGCCTTGGCCTCCCTACCCAAACTGCTGGATCTCGCCGAAAGGCTGGCCGATTCCACCACAATTTTTCTCTTCCCAAAGGGTCGCACAGCCAGAACTGAATTGACCGACGCGCGACGCGGTTGGCATATTGAGAGCACAGAGATCGCGAGCCGAACCGAGGCCGACGCCACGATCCTGAGATTGACCAAAATCGAGCGCCAAAATGCCCCGAACGCCTGAGTCCTCCTTTGCTCCTGACGACCCCGGTTTCTCAGACCGTCGGATCATGGCGATCGTCAATCAAAAGGGGGGCGTTGGGAAGACCACGACGGCCATCAACCTCGGCACGGCCCTTGCGAACCGCGGTCAACGGGTCTTGATCATCGATCTCGATCCCCAGGGCAATGCTTCAACTGGCCTCGGAGTTGATCCGCACAGCCGGCAGACCAGCAGCTATGATGTGATCTCCGGGACGACAACGTTGGAGGAGGTGATCCGGCCATCCTCAGTCCACATGCTCGACATTGTTCCGGCAACGGTCGACTTGTCCGGTGCGGATGTTGAGATGGTCTCCGATCCGGACCGTGCGCGCCGCCTCGAAAGCGCACTCTCTGCGCCACTGGCCCATGACGTCGTGCTCATCGATTGCCCACCGTCACTCAACCTGCTAACAGTCAACGCCATGACCGCCGCCGACAGCGTGATCGTCCCCTTGCAATGCGAGTTCTTCGCGCTTGAGGGCCTCACCCAGTTGCTCGGTACGATCCGGCGGGTCCAATCGCGCCTCAACCCCAATCTACGGATCCATGGCATCGTGCTGACCATGTTTGACCGGCGCAATCGCCTGTCGGCACAAGTTGAAGACGACGTCCGCTCCAACCTCGGCGATGTCGTGTATCAGACGGTGATCCCGCGCAATGTGCGCCTCTCCGAGGCGCCCTCTCACGCCATGCCCGCTCTGATCTATGATCGCGATTGCGCGGGCAGCCGAGCTTACCGCAGCTTGGCGACCGAGGTCATGAGCCGCGACGGGATCACGCTCGCCGCCTGAGGAGACTGATATGGCACGCAAGCCTGAACCACGGCGAGGCCTCGGTCGGGGCTTGTCGGCACTTCTCGGCGACGACACTGTCGATATCGGCACCGAATCGTCAGCGCCGCGCGACCGGATGGTGCCGATCGATGTGATCCACCCAAACCCGTCACAGCCTCGGCGCCGGTTCGACGAGACGGATCTTGAGGACTTGGCCGGATCCATCCGCGAACTCGGGATCATCCAGCCATTGGTCTTGCGGACTGATCCCAGCGATCCAGCCGCCTACCAGATCGTGGCCGGCGAGCGCCGCTGGCGCGCAGCCCAGCGCGCGCAGTTGCACGAGGTGCCTGCTGTGATCCGCGATCTCGACGATCGCGGCGTGCTCGAGATCGCCATCGTCGAAAATGTTCAGAGATCCGATCTGAATCCGGTGGAAGAGGCGCAGGGCTATGCGCAGCTTATTGAACAGTTCGGCCACACCCAAGCCGATCTGGCCCGCATCGTCGGTAAGAGCCGCAGCCATCTCGCAAACCTTTTGCGGCTCCTGACCTTGCCCGACGAGGTCCTCGAAGCCCTCCAGGCCGGTACCCTCAGTGCTGGGCATGCCCGGGCGCTGGTCACAGCGCCCGATCCGTCTGCGCTGTGCCGCAAAGTGATCGCCCAAGGGCTGAGTGTCCGCGACACCGAACGCCTGGCAAAAAAGGCGCAGTCACCAGAGCCCAGCTCGTATACGCCCACAAAGTCGCCCGAGAAGGATGCCGACACGCGCGTGCTCGAGGGGGATCTGTCCGCCGCCATCGGCATGGCAGTGCGCATCGAACACGGCGTACGCGAGGGCGGCGAAGTGCGCATCCGCTACCGAGACCTTGAGCAGCTGGATCAGCTCTGCCAAAAGCTCGCCGATTAGTCACCGCATCGGAGGCAGTAGGGCGCGTGAGAGAGGGCAGTGCCGGGCAACGCTCTCGGTGCAGGCCCGCGGCTCAAGGTTTCGATCCAAACAAATGCGAACCTCCCGGATCATCCGATCGACACAGGTCACGCGCATAGAGTCTTCATTAAGCCATTGATTCTTATCAATAAAAGCGCCCTCAATAACATTGGGATCAATGCTCACGGACTGCGTTAGGCGGCGGAGCGCAGGGGGCCGCGTCACACGTTGCCACGCCTCACGGGCAAGCGCGTAGTATTGTCGCGACGACAGACCGGAACAGCGCCCATGCTTCTTCCATTGGTGCCAAGCAAGACCGCCGCTGCCATAAAGATCCGCCATCGCGCTCGTCTCTCGGCGGCTCGGATCCTTGCGGCCACCCTGGCAATACTCCGGCCAGTCGTTCAGGCGTTGCGGCCACAACCCGTGCAAGACAAACCCGAGATCGTATTTCGGATTGCACTGGTCCGCGCCCCGCCGATCGCCCTCCGCGACGCACCAGGATGCGTTCCACGACAAGGCCAAGACGTAGTAGTCGAAATCTCCTGCTCGGTCTTGTCCCGCCGCTGCGTTCGCCCACAGCCCCACGATCATGGTTGCCCCGATCCTCCTCACCCATCGCATCGCTCGACTTCCCGCTTCCAATTTCCCGATGAAGCTCTTATACCACGGCGTGAATGGCAGGCAGATGGTTCCGTCGGCTCGCCATGCGGAGGCTGCTGGTCCCATCGTGGCCGCGCTCTGCTCCCGACCCGCTTCGCAGGAATGCCGAGGCGCCGGAAACGGCCCAATGATGAGGATATGTCATGACCGACCCGCTTCTGCCGCTCATGCCCAAGGCCACGGCCGTTTGGCTGGTGGACAACACGACACTGACCTTCCGGCAGATTGCTGACTTCTGCGGCATGCATGAGCTGGAGATCTCTGGCATCGCCGATGCCGAGGTGGCAGTGGGCATCAAGGGGCTTGACCCGATCCAGAACAACCAGCTGACCGGTGATGAGATCAAGCGCTGTGAGGCCGATCCGATTGCGCGTCTCAAACTGCGCAAGCGCACCCTCGCGCCGCCGCCGAAGAAGAAGGCGCCGCGTTATGTGCCGGTGTCCAAGCGCCAGGACCGTCCCTCGGCCATCGCTTGGCTGGTCCGCTACCATCCCGAGATCGAGACCACACAGATCGCCAAGCTCGTCGGGTCGACCAAGCCGACGATCGAGGCCATACGGAACCGCACCCATTGGAACTCCGCCAACATTCAGCCCGTCGATCCGGTGGCCTTGGGGCTCTGCTCGCAGGTCGATCTCGACGCCATCGTCGCAAAGGCAGCGGACAAGAAGGCCAAGCGTCTCGAGGCGCTCGGCGGGCCTGCCGAGGTCGAGGCCTTGGTGTCAACCGAAGAGAGCTTGGCCGTGCCTGAGGATGTCTCCCCCGCCTTTGCCGATCTCGGAGTGAGCGATCAGGACAGTGAGGGCCTCCGCGAGCCGGTACTCGACCCGGATGCACTCTTCAACCTTCCCAAGGTCGGCCCTGAGGGCCAATAGCGCCCGCATCTGCGGCCATCGTTCCCTACGCCGCGACTGCGCATTACGGTCGCGGCGGGAGACTTGCCCTAAAGGGTCGTTTCGGGCAAGCCTCGCTGCGCCTTAAGCGGAGGAGAGCGCGTCCATGTCGATCCCCCAATCGGGCGGAGGCCCGATTGAGAGCCACGCCGATCTCGCGCGGTATCTCGAATCCGGCTGCAAGCCCCCGGAGGCATGGCGCATCGGAACCGAGCACGAGAAGTTCGGCTATGACCTCGCCACCCATCGCCCGCTGCCCTATGATGGTCCTTGCTCGATCCGCGCGGTGCTCGAGGGCCTTCGCGACCGTTATGGCTGGAACCCGATTGCCGAGGGGTCCCATCTGATCGGTCTCGAGAAGGCCGGCGCCAATGTCAGCTTGGAACCTGGCGGCCAGCTCGAGCTGTCCGGCGCGCCCGTCGAGACCATTCATCAGACCTGTGACGAGGTGAACCAGCACCTAGCCGAGGTGAAGGATGTGGCCGACGGCATCGGCGCGGGCTTTATCGGTCTCGGCGCCGCGCCAGAATGGCGCCGGGATGATATGGATATGATGCCCAAGGGCCGCTACCGCCTGATGACCCGCTATATGGGGGAAGTAGGCACCCACGGCACCCAGATGATGTATCGCACCTGCACCGTCCAGGTGAACCTCGACTTTGCGTCAGAAGCGGACATGGTGCGAAAGCTGCGGGTGGCCCTGGCCCTGCAACCGGTTGCGACGGCGCTGTTCGCCAACTCTCCCTTCTTCGAGGGCCAGCCGGCCGGGGTGCTCTCCTATCGCTCGCGGATCTGGCGCGATCTCGATGCGGACCGCACGGGCATGCTGCCCTTTGTCTTCGAGGACGGGTTCGGGTTCGAGCGTTGGGTCGACTACGCCCTCGATGTGCCGATGTATTTCGTCTATCGCGACGGCCAGTACATCGATGCGCTGGGCCAGTCCTTTCGGGATTTCCTGGATGGCAGGCTGCCAGCGCTCCCGGGCGAGGTGCCGACCTTGTCCGATTGGGCTGACCACCTGACGACCATCTTCCCGGAAGCGCGGATCAAGAAGTTCATCGAAATGCGGGGCGCCGATGGCGGTCCGTGGCGGCGTTTGTGCGCGTTGCCCGCCTTTTGGGTGGGGTTGATCTATGACCAAGCGGCGCTCGATGCCGCATGGGATCTCTGCCGTGGATGGACGGCGGAGGACCGCGACCGGTTGCGCATCGATGCCTCGCAGTTGGGTCTCAAGGCTGAGGTGGCCGGTCGCAGCCTGCAATCCGTGGCGGTTGATCTGCTGGACATCGCCGAGACCGGGCTCCGCGCCCGCGCCCGCGCCGGAGACTTCGATCGCGACGAGACGCATTTTCTCTCGGCCTTGCGCGAGATCGCAGCATCCGGTGTGACACCGGCCGAAGAAATGCTCGCGCGCTTTCAAGGTGAGTGGGGCGGTGATCTCTCCCGCATCTACGGCGAATACAGCTACTGACCGGCCAACCCATCAATTGGGCTGGCGGTTTTTCCTGTTCTCGGCCAAGACTCTCCCCACTAAGGGGGACTGCATGACTGACCAAATCATCGACCGCATCCACGCTCTGCCGATCTGGCAGGGCCCGGTCTCGCCCGAGCCGCTCTCGGGCGGGCTCAGCAATCAGAGCTTTACCGTGGAGGACGGAGCTGGGCGCTGGGTGGTCCGGCTTGGCCGCGATTTTCCCTTCCATCATGTCGACCGCACGCGCGAGGTGATGGTGGCGCGGGCGGCGGCCGCGGCCGGTTTCGCACCGGAGGTCCGCCATGCCGAAGCCGGCCTGACCGTGTCGGCCTTTATCGAGGGCCGCACCTATACCGAGGCGGATGTCCGCCGTGATCGCCCGCGGATCGCCGCGCTGCTCCGCCGTTTCCACGAAGAGATGCCGGCCCAAGTGTCGGGCACAGCGGTCTTGTTCTGGCCATTCCATGTGATCCGCGACTATGTCAGGACCTTGGAGGCGGCGCAGCACCGCTATTGCGATCGCCTGACCGCCTGGCTTGCCCTGTCGGCTCGGCTCGAGGCGGCGCAGCTGCCGCTGCCGATCCGCTTTGGGCACAATGATCTGCTGCCTGGAAACCTCATCGATGATGGTGAGCGCCTATGGCTGGTCGACTTCGAATACGCCGCCTACACGACTGCGATGAGCGATCTGGCGGGGCTCGCATCCAATGCCGGCTTCGATCGCGAGGCGGATCAAGCGCTTTTGGGAGAGTATTTCGAAGCGCCGCCGGATCCACTGCTGGTTCACGCCTTTGGTGCGATGAAATGCGCGGCGCTGTTGCGAGAGGCCATGTGGTCGATGGTGTCCGAGATTCATCTCGACGTGCCGGGCGTGGATTATGTCGCCTATTCGGATGAAAACCTCGATCGGCTCGATATGGCATTGGCCGCGTGGCAGGCGGGGGCGCCATGACGCTCCCCGAGAAGACACAAATTGTCGTCGTCGGGGGCGGCATTGTCGGCTGTTCCACGGCCTATCACCTGGCGCGCGACCATAAGGCGGAGGTGCTGCTGCTCGAGCAGGGGCAACTCACCTCGGGGTCCACCTGGCATGCGGCGGGGCTGGTCGGGCAATTGCGCGCCTCGGCCTCGATCACCCAGGTGCTGAAGCGCTCGGTCGAGCTCTACGCGACCTTGGACGCCGAGACCGGGCTCGAGACCGGGTGGAAGATGAGCGGGTGCTTGCGGCTCGCCTGCAATGCCGACCGCTGGGTCGAGTATCGCCGCCTCGCCACCACCGCCCGCAGCTTTGGCATGGAGATGCATCTCCTCTCACCGGATGAGGTCAAGCGACTGTGGCCGTTGATGGACACGCGCGATCTGGTCGGTGCGTCCTGGCTGCCGACCGATGGCCAGGCGAACCCCTCCGACATTGCCCTGTCGCTTGCCAAGGGCGCGCGCATGCGGGGGGTGACGATTCGCGAGGGCGTGCGGGTAACAGGGCTGCAGCGCGTGGACGGCCGCATCACCGCGGTCGAGACGTCTGATGGGCCCATCGAGGCGGAGACGGTCATCCTTTGCGCTGGTCAGTGGACGCGCCAGCTGGGGGCTAAGGCCGGCGTCACTGTCCCACTGCAACCGATCAAGCATCAATATGTTGTCACCGAGCCGATCTCCGGCCTCGCCACCGATGCACCGACTGTGCGCGATCCAGACCGGCGCACCTATTTCAAGGAAGAGGTGGGCGGGCTCGCCTTTGGCGGCTATGAGCCCAATCCCCAGGGCTGGACGCTGGGAGATGTGCCCGATGAGTTCGCCTTCCGCCTGTTCGACGATGACTGGGACCATTTCGAGCAGCACTTGAGCGCGGCGGTGGAGCGCGTGCCGGCGCTTGCCGAAACCGGCGTCAAGCAGATGATCAATGGGCCCGAGAGCTTCACGCCCGACGGTAATTTCATCCTGGGCCGTGCGCCCGGCTGCGCCAATCTCTATATCGGCGCCGGGTTCAATGCCTATGGCATCGCGGCCGGCGGTGGCGCGGGCTGGGCGCTGGCCGAATGGGCCTTGTCGGGGGAGGCGCCGCTCGATCTGTGGTCGGTCGACATCCGCCGTTTTGCCGGGGTGCACGGCGACCGGGATTGGGTGTCAGCGCGGACGCTCGAAGCCTATGGCCGGCACTATGCCATCGGCTATCCCCATGGCGAGCCGGATAGCGGCCGGCCCAAGCAGGTTTCACCGCTGTTCGATCGTCTCCGGGACCGGGGCGCGGTGTTCGGGGAGAAATTGGGCTGGGAGCGTGCGAACTGGTTTGGTCCGGCCGGGGAACTCCCGCGCGATGAGCCGTCGATGGGCCATCCCAGTTGGCAAACCGCCGTCGCAGCCGAGCACCGCGCCGTGCGGGAGACGGCCG
Source organism: Pseudomonadota bacterium (assembly GCA_039187815.1). Taxonomy (GTDB): domain Bacteria; phylum Pseudomonadota; class Alphaproteobacteria; order Rhodobacterales; family Rhodobacteraceae; genus Thermohalobaculum. Next base: position 28,583 of record JBCCZI010000012.1, read on the forward strand.
GCCTGTTCGATCAGTCCTCCTTCGCCAAGTTCGAGCTCTCAGGCCCGGACGCCGCGGCGTCTCTCGATTGGATCTGTGCCGGGCCCGTGATGCGTCCACCCGGTCGGGTCACCTATACCCAATTGCTGAATGCCCGCGGTGGCATCGAGTGCGATCTGACCGTCGCGCGGCTCGCCGAAGACCGCTTCTACATCGTCACTGGAACCGGGTTTCGCACGCATGATGGCGCCTGGATCCTGGATCAGATGCCGGTGGGGGCCGAGGCCCATCTCGAGGATGTGACGGATGCCTTTGGGACCTTGTCGCTCTTTGGCCCGCGGGCACGAGCGATCCTGGCCGCGGTGACACCGGTCGATGTCTCGAACGAGAGCTTTCCCTTCGCGGCCGTGCGGGAGATCGAGATCGCAGGACAGCCAGTGCGCGCCCTGCGCATCACCTATGTGGGCGAGCTCGGATGGGAGCTCCACATCCCCATCGATGGCATGGCGGCGGTCTTTGACGCCCTGGTACCGGTGGGCGAGCCGCAGGGTCTGCGGCTCTGCGGCTATCGCGCGATCGAGAGCCTCCGCCTCGAGAAGGGATACCGGGCCTGGGGTGCAGACATCTCGCCGACCGACAGCCCGCTCGAGGCGGGGCTCCGTTGGGCTGTCAAGCTCAAGCAGCCAGTGCCGTTTCTCGGCCGCGAGGCGGTTGAGGCCGCCGCCCGAAGGCCGCTGTCCCGGCGCTTGTGCGGGTTCAGCTGTGACGCTTCTGCGGTCCTGCTCGGTCGCGAGACGATCCTGCGCAATGGCGAGCCGGTGGGCTATCTCCGCTCCGGTGGGATGGGTCACACGGTCGGACGCGCCATCGGTTACGGTTATGTTTCGGGCGCCGATGTCAGCGCGGACTGGCTGCGCGAAGGGCGCTATCATCTGGTTGTCGCGGCCGAGGAGATCCCGTCCGAGCTTCATCTGACTGCGCTTTACGATCCCGAAGGACAGCGGATCCGCGCCTAAGGATCATGCTCGCGCACAGCGAAGCGGCAGGTGCAGCGGCGCTGTGTTCCCGCTCTCTGGCAGCCAAGTCGGATCGCCGGCCGGCAGGATTGCCGTGAACCGTGCGACCAGCGCGCGCAAGGCAGCGGAGATATCGGCCCTCGCCACACGGTGGCCGAGACAGTGATGTGCCCCGCCGCCAAAGCCAAAGTGCCCCCGCCTTTGGGCCGAGATGTCGAAGCCGGTCTCGGCCGATAGCGCCGGATCCCGCGCCGAGGCGTGCACCAGCATGTGCAGGATGTCGCCTGCTTGGATCTCCACCCCCTCGAACTGGAAGCTCTCGAGCGCCTCGCGGGTCACCCAAGTGGTTGTCGGGCGCTCTCGGATGGTCTCGTCGACCGCCGCTGGAACCAGGGACGGGTCGGCGCGCAGCCGTTGCCACTGCCCTGGGTGCTCGGCGAAGAGCGCCATGGCCAGCCCGAGTTGCGCCCGTGTGGTGTCGACGCCGCCGAACACGGTGATCACGATCAAATCGTGGATGGCTGCGGTGTCGAGCCCCGGGCCGGTCGCGCCCGCCAACAGGCGCGCGGCATAGCCGCCGGGATCCTCGCCCCGCTCTGCCTTGGCGACCAGCTCCTTGGCTAGCCCGTCAAGCGCCTCGTAGGCGGCGTTGATCTCGGCCTCATGCGCCGCGGCACCGATGCCCATGGCCAGGCCCAGGGAGACCGCGTTTCGTGCGATCATCGGCCATGCGCCAGGCTCGAGGCCAAGCAGGGCCGCGATGGCCCGGCCGGCAAAGGGCAGGGCGAAGGCCTCCATGAAATCGGCCTCGTCCGCCAGCTCGTCCGCCAGCTCCGACGCGATCGCATCAAAGACCGGCTCCAGGGCCATGATGTGCTCGGGCGCCAAGGCCGGGACAGCAAGATGGCGGAGGCGCTTATGGTGCTCGCCCTCCTGGCCGATCACGCTGCGCTCCCAAAACGCGACAAAGGGGCCTGAGAGGCCTTGCATCGAAGGCCAGATGCGGCTGCCTTGGCGCAGGCGTCGGTCACGGAGAAGCCGCCCCGTCTCCGCATGGCGCAGCACGGCCAGGCCCCACGGCGTTTGCGCGCACCAATGGGCCGAACGGGCGGCCATCACCTCGGGTCCGCGGGTCGAAAACCCCGGCGCGGCGAGATCGAGATAGGCGAGCTCGGACCGTGCCGTCATGGCCTTAGGCGACCGTCTTGTTGCCCCTTTGGGGCGCGCCGGCGGCCAAGCGTTGGGCTGCTGCCGATTGCTCGGGATTGATCAATGCAAAGATGGCCGTGGCATCGATCTCGGCCAAAGCGTCTGGATTGGTGACGACGTCCCCATCTGGCTTCTCAAATGCGACGGGGCAGCCGGCATTGGCCTCGAGGAACCGGCCCGCAATCTCGCGCCATTTCGAGCGCACGCGCATCTCGAGGCGAACGCACTCCTCGCCCCGGCTGTTGAACAGCGTCTCCATCACATGTTCAGAGCGATGAGAGAGGATCGCCCGGGCCATCATCTCTGGATAGCCGCGCACCGGGCGCATGACGGCATTCGCACCGGCCCGCTCGATCCGCATGCGGTGATTGTCGTCGACCACCTCGGCGATGATCCAGGCGGCGGGGTTCGCGTTGCGAAGCCGATCGACCAGATCGAAAGCAACCGAGTCCGACATGGCATCTGCCCGGTCCGAGGACAGCACCACAATGGTCTCGGCCCGGTCGATGCAGGCATGCTCGAAGGCCTTGGGCTCGACCAACGGCAAGGCCACGTGTACGACGCCCAAATCCGAGAGGCTGTCGGGCAAGCCGTTCGGGAACTTCTCGTCCACCAGAAGGATCGGGGCCTCGGACCGGGCATCGGCGCTGGCGCGGATGCTGTTGACCACCGCCTCGAAAAAGCGGGTGTCGGCATCGGCGGGCACATTGAGAAACACGATATGGCGATCCATGGTCCAGCTCCAATATCCGGTCAGCATGCGGCGGCGGCGCTCTTGGCGATACTCGAACCAAAGGCCGGCAACCTGGGCGAGAAGCGCGATTCCCGCCACATAGATGAGCACGGTGGTAAAGATCCGCCCGGCCACGGTTTCGGCCGACAGATCGCCATAGCCGACCGTGGTCGCCGAGGTCACCGTGAGCCAGAGGGCGTCGGCGACGCTCATGCCCTCGATCACCACCATGGCGGTCGCGTGCAGACCCATCAGCCCGATCAGCACGGCGAGCAGATCCAGCATCTTGCGCAGCATATCCTGCGTCGCGATGCGGTTGCGCTCCCAGCGCGGTTTGCGGCGGAAAACGGCGCTGAAGGTCAGCATGATCGATCCCGGCTCTCTCTTGCGGCGCCGATCCTAGGCCACGAAACGGGCGCTGGGCAGATTTTTTCGCAGGGGTTGGGCCCGCTAGCGGACCGGGCTTGCCAGCGGATCGAGCACGAGGCGCCCTCCGTCGACCGCCAGGATTTGCCCGGTGACGAAGCTTGCCTCGCTCGATGCGAGATAACAGATCGCGTTCGCTGCCTCGTCCGCCTCACCAATGCGCCCGAGCGGAGTGACGCGCACCATCTCCTCGCGCAGCTCCGAGCGCTCCTTCAACGCCTCGCGCAGGGTCGAGGTCATCACCGATCCGAGGGCGACGGCATTCACCCGAATGCAGTGCTCGGCCAGGCTTGCTGCCATCGACCGGGTCATCTGATCAAGCGCTGCACAGGCGACGGAGTAGCCGAACAGTTCTGGCACAGTCCGTTGCGCGGCGATCGAGGTCACGTTGACGATCGCTCCGGTGAAGGCTTCGTCGCTCTCCGCCTGATGGATCATTTTCTTAGCAACCGCCTGGGCTAGGACAAAGACGTTGCGGACGTTGATGTCGAAGCTTTCGTCGAACTCGGCCGGCTTCATGTCCAGGAAAGCGCCCGGCTGAGACCGCCGCGCGGCGTTGACCAGGATGTCGACGCGTCCATAAGCTTCCTGCGTCGCGGCGATCAGGTTGTTGACCGAGAGCTTCTCATCGAGATTGCAGCAGAAATGCGCCACATGGCTGTCGCCATTGCCGTTCCCCTTGCTCATCTGCTTCGCGGTCTCGGCCAGTTTGCAATCGCCTGGTGCGGCCAGCATGACGCGCGCGCCAGCCCCGACCAGACGCGCGGCCGCGGCACGGCCCACATCCGTGTCGGCGCCCGTGACGATGGCAGATTTTCCCAAAAGCTTCTCAGCCACTCTCCACCTCTCAACCAGGCCTCACCCCGAGACCCATTCGGTATCAATCGCACGTAGGCCGCAACAGGGGCGCGACCGCGCCGGGGGCGTCGTGTGCCAGGGGCAACATGCGGCCGATTGCCTTGCCATGGCCGACCGCTTTCCGCTGTAATGTCGTGCTATGACCATCTGGAAGCGAATCAGGGACATCATCGAGCGTCTGCGGGGCGGTGAGGCCTTCAGCGCTCTCTTCGATCGTCTGACCAAGCAACCCGAGCAGACCGTTGCCTTCACGATCGCCGTGATCGCGCTCGGGGCAAAGATGGCCAAAGCCGACGGTCGCGTCACCCATGACGAGGTCGCCGCATTCAAGCAGATCTTCATCCTGCCGCCCGAGGACGAGGCAGCCGCCGCCCGGGTCTACAATACCGCGCGGGCCGATGTGGCCGGGTTCGAGTTCTATGCCAAGCGCATCGCCCGCATGTTCAAGGATCGCCCTGGCGCGCTGCATGATCTGCTCGAAGGCTTGGTCTTTATCGCCATGTCGGATGGGGAGTACCATCCGCACGAGGCGATCTTCCTCTCCGAGGTCGCCCGTATCTTTGGCATCACCGACGAAGAGTTCCGCGCGATTCGCAACCGGCACCTGCCCGAAGGCTCCGATCCTTACGTCATCATCGGTGTGATCCCCGATGCTGATGAAGCCACCCTGCGCCGCGCCTACAAGAAACGCGTCCGGGAACTGCACCCGGATGGGATGCTGGCCCGCGGTCTGCCAGAGGAGGCGATGCGACTCGCCGAGCAGCGGCTCGCGGTGGTGAATGCAGCCTTTGACCAGATCATGCGCGAACGCGCGGCGGTCCTGTAAGCACACTGTCGCCCTCTCGAGTTCACGGAAAAAACGGTACGTGCGGAATGGCGTGCCCTGGGCCGACACCCCCATGGGGATCGACCCGGGCTGTCAGGGCATCAGCCCTCGGCGGCCTCGCCTTCGCCCTCGGCGCCGTCCTCGTCATCGCCGCCCACAAGGCCTTTGGGCGTCTCGAGGTTTGCGATCACGAAGTCACGGTCGGTGATCATCGGACGCGTGCCCTTGGGCAGCTCGATATCCGAGATCTTGATCGTATCGCCCACCTGGCGGGTGGCCAGATCGACCTCGAGCCTCTCGGGGATCGCGCTGGCGTTGACCTTCAGCTCGACCTCCGGCCGCACCACCGTCAGGATGCCGCCCTTCTTGATCCCGGGGCAGGTCTCGCGGTTCAGGAACTCAACCGGGATAAAGAGGTTGATCCGCGAGCGCTCGGAGAGCCGCAGAAAATCCACATGCGAGGGCAGATCCCGGCGCAGATCGCGCTGCACCGCGCGGCAGATCACCGTCGTTTCCTCCTCACCGACCCGCAGCTTGATCAGCTTGGACAGGAACTTGCCCGCCTTCAGCTCCTTCAACAGGACGTTGAATTTGATGTTGATTGACTGGGGATCCTTGCCACCCCCATAGATCACACCTGGGACTTTGCCGTCCCGACGCGCCTGGCGGGCAGCCCCTTTGCCCGTGCCGTCGCGCGCCTCGGCGTCGAGAACCATTGCCTCGGCCATGTCATCGCTCCTTGCCTATTCATGCACCGCGGCGATCCTCCAGGGGTGTAAGCGCCGCGAGACCAGATCGCATACAGGAATGGTGCCGGTTTGGAAAGCCCCGGCGCCGCACCCAGCCATTTGACAGTGCGCCAGCATTGTCGTTGTCCGAAGCCCGCGGTAACAAAAGAAAGCCGATTGGAGACAGTCCCCATGACCGATGACCCCGCCCCTCGGGTCGCCCTGTTTGTGACATGCCTGGTCGATATGGTCAGGCCCTCGATTGGGTTCGCCACGGTCAAGCTGCTCGAAGACGCAGGGTGCACCGTGCATGTCCCGCCCCAAACCTGTTGTGGCCAGCCAAACTGGAATGGTGGCGACCGGGCAGGGGCCGCTGCGCTGGCCCGCACGATGATCCGCGCGATGGAGAACTTCGACCATGTGGTGGCCCCGTCCGGCTCCTGTGCGGCGACGGTGATCAAGGATTACCCGGCGATCCTCGCGGGAACAGCGGACGAGGCGGCGGCGATCGATCTGGCGGCCCGTACGCACGAGATTGTCTCGTTCCTCACGGATATTCTGGCCGTTGAGGGCGTCGAAGCCGCCTTTGAAGCGCGGGCTACCTATCATGACAGTTGTTCTGGCTTGCGATCGCTCGGCATCAAGGACCAGCCGCGTCGCTTGCTGGGCTCGGTCGAGGGCCTGACGCTCACCGAGATGGCCGATGCCGAGATCTGCTGCGGCTTTGGCGGCACCTTTTGCGTGAAGTACCCGGAAATCTCGAACCAGATGGTCTCGAATAAGGCGCGGGCCATCGGCGACAGCGGGGCTGATCTGCTCCTGGCGGGCGATCTCGGCTGCCTGATGAACATGGCGGGCAAGCTCAGCCGCGAGGGCCGCCCGTTCGCCGCGCGCCATGTGGTCGAGGTGCTGGCCGGCGACACCGACACGCCACCGATCGGCGATGCCTGAGATGTCGGCGCTGCACCCAACCACGCCGCAGTTCAAAAACAACGTCACGGATGCGCTAGCGAATGCCAATCTGCAATCGGCCTTGTCCGGCGTTCAGTCCGGGTTTGTGTCCAAACGGGCCGCCGCCCGGGCCGCTGTGCCTGAGTTCGACGCGCTTCGCGATGCCGCGCGGGACCTGAAGGACCATGTGCTCGCCAATCTCGGCCCGTATCTCGAGCGTTACGAGGCGCAGGTGCAGGCCGCCGGCGGCCATGTTCACTGGGCCGAAACCGCTGAGGACGCCAGACGCATCGTGACCGAGATCTGTGAGAAAGCCGGTGCCAAGACGGTGAACAAGGGCAAGTCGATGATCTCGGAAGAGTGCGGGATCAACGATCATCTCGAGGCCCATGGCATCCGCGCCCAAGAAACCGATCTCGGCGAGTACATCATCCAGCTGCGCGGTGAGGGGCCCTCACACATCATCGCGCCCGCAATCCACGTGACGGTGCCCGAGGTCGAGGCCGAGTTCCGCCGTGAGCACACGCATTTGCCGGCCGATCGCGCGCTGTCCGAGCACCCGGACCTGCTGGCCGAGGCCCGCGGCGTGCTGCGGGAGAAATACTTTGCCGCCGAGGTCGGCATCACCGGCGCCAACATGCTGATCGCCGAGACCGGGCAGTCGGTGATCGTGACCAATGAGGGCAATGGCGACCTCTCGCAATCGCTGCCGCGGGTGCATATCGTGATGGCGAGCCTCGAGAAGATCGTGCCGACGCTCGAGGATGCTTCGACCATCCTGCGGGTGCTCGCGCGCTCGGCCACGGGGCAGGAGATCACCGTCTACACCACGTTTTCGAGCGGGCCCCGGCGCGCTGAGGATCCGGATGGCCCTGAAGAGTATCACGTCGTGCTGCTCGACAACGGGCGCACCAACATGCTCGGCTCGGAGTTTGAGGAGATGCTGCGTTGCATCCGTTGCGGCGCCTGCATGAACCATTGCCCCGTCTACCAGACGATCGGAGGGCACGCCTATGGCTGGGTCTATCCCGGACCCATGGGCGCGGTGCTGACGCCCTCGCTGATTGGGATCGAGCAGGGGCGGCATCTGCCCAACGCTTCGACCTTTTGTGGGCGGTGCGAGGCGGTCTGCCCCATGCGCATCCCTCTGCCTGGCATGATGCGGGCCTACCGTGCGCGCGAGTTCGATCGGGGTTTGACGCCGGGCGCGGTCCGGTATGGGTTGGGCGCTTGGGGTAGGGTGGCCGCGCGACCCTGGCTCTACAGTTGGGTCTCGCGTGCCGCCAATCTATGGCTGAAGCTGGTGGCTTGGGGGAAACCGCGGGCGCGCTGGATGCCTCTGGGCAGAGGCTGGACCGCGCACCGCGATTTCCCGGCGCCGCCGCTTGGCGGCACGTTCCAAGCGCAATGGCGGGGCCCGCGATGAGGCCGCTCGCGCGCGACCGTATTCTCGAGCGGATCCGGCGCGGGACAGGGCATCGGACCGATCCGCGCGCGGTCGGACTGCGGCTTGAGGCGCGCGCTCAAACGGCCCCGGTGCCCGCGCTTGGCACGACCGCTGGGCGAGAGCGGACCGACCAGTTCATGGCCAAGGTCCAAGGGGTGGATGCGACGATCACGCGGCTGCCCGATGCCGCGGCGCTGCCACAGGCCTTGGCCGAGGAGTTGCGTGCGCGCAATCTTCCCGCCACGATCCGCACGGGCGCGGACCCTTTATTCGAGCAGGATTGGGGCGGTCTTGAGCGCTCGGTGGGCATCGGTCGGCTGCGCGAACCGGCCACCCTGTCGCGGGCCCATCTGGCCTCGGCCGAGACGGGCACCCTGTTGCTTGCCTCGGGCCCGGACAATCCGGTGACGCTGACCTTTCTCGGAGAGACGCATTTCGTTGCGGTCCACGAGAGCACGATCTGCGCGGGCTTTGAGGAGATGTGGGCCCGTTGGCGCGAGATGGGACGGGATCCGCGGACGGTGAACTTGGTCACGGGGCCGTCGCGCTCGGCGGATATTGGTCAAAAACTGCAGCTCGGCGCACATGGTCCCGTTGCGCTGCATGTTTTCTTGATCGCCGGATGACGGCGCTGCCGCGGATCATCGCCCATCGTGGCGCAAGTGCCGTTGCGCCGGAGAACACGCTGACCGCCTTTGAGGCTGCGGCGGCCATGGGCGCGGAGGCGGTGGAATTTGACGTCTCGCTCTTGGGCGACGGGAGCGCTGTGATCCACCATGACGGGGCGCTCGGGCGCACAAGCGATGGCGCGGGTGCCTTGGTCACTCTCGACCGCACCGCTTTGGCCGGACTGGATGCAGGCGCCTGGTTCGATCCTGGATTTGCCGGAACGCGGATTCCGCTGCTCAAAGAGGCACTCGATCGGGTCTCAGAGCTGGGGCTGGCGGCCAATCTCGAGATCAAGCTTCACGGTCAAGACCCTCGGCCGCTCGTTAGGGCTGTGGCCCAGGCGTTGACCGCTCGTCCCGGCCTTGCAGCGCGAACGGTGGTGTCGAGCTTTGACCATTCTGCTCTCACGGCATTGCGAGAGCATGTGCCCGGCCAAGCTCTGGCCGCGCTGTGGGCCCAGCCACCCGAGAACTGGCGCCAGCTCCTCGCCGATATGGGCGCGTCGGCTCTGCACATGGACTGGCGCGCCTTGAGCCATGCATTGTTGGATGAAGCCTCCGAGGCCGCGATCCCAGTTCGTGTCTACACCTGCAATGATCCGGTTGCGCTGGCGCCGTTCCGCCGGCCAGGGCTCGACGCGGTCATCACCGATGATCCGCGGCTCTTTTTGCGCGACCCGGACTGGGCCGATTGGGTGCCGCATCCTGGTGTCAGATGAACCGCGCGGCGGTCTGTGCCACCATCACGATCGAGATGCTGATGCCGAGAAAGACGCCTGCGGGCATGTAGATCGTTGCACCAAAGGCTTTCCATGGGTTCTCGGCCCCGCGCCGTCGGTTGCGCCGGCGCATTGTCATGAAGAAGAGCGCGCCAAGGATGCTCACGGCCACATAGATCAACATAAACTCGACGAGATTGGCCTGGGAGAGGAAGGGCGCCAGAGCGGCGATCAGCTTCAGATCGCCGGCGCCAATCCCGCCTTGGGCGAGGTTGTAGACCAGGATGCCGACCGCGAGCGCGATCAGCGCATAGGCTACCCGCCACAGGAAGGTCTCGAACGGCATACCCCAGACGCCCGTTGCGATGAAGACGCCAAAAACGGCCAGCACCGACCAGTTCGGGATGCGCAGATACCGCATGTCGCTGTAGGTGATGTAGGCCATCAGCGGCAGCAGGCCGGCTGTTGCCGTCAAGAGTGCGAGATCGCTCACCGGATCAGTTCTCGACGTTTGCTTCTAAGCTTGCGAGCTTGTCCGATGCGCCTTGGTAGTGTTGCGGGTGCGCTTCGACCGCCGCTGCAAAAAGGCCGCGTGCGATGTCGCCCTCGTTGCGGCGGATGGCGATCACGCCGAGATTGTTGAGGATGATCGCTTTTTCCTGGTCCGTCATTGGAACCAGAGGCAGTTGGTAGTTGCCCTGCAAGCCGCGCGAAATCGCCAGGTTGTTCTTGGCACTGAACAGCCGGCTGTCATAGGTCAGCGCCCGCTCGAACAGTCGCTCGGCCTCCTCGAAGGCGCCTCGGCCCATTTTGCTGACGCCCCAATTGTTCAGCACTTTGGCAGGATTGGTGGTCACGACCTCGGCGCGGTTGTAGGCAGCATCCGCCTCGACCCAGTCTCCGCGCTGGTCGGCCAGGATCCCGGAATAGATATGGCGACGTGAGGTGTTGAGACCGGCCGGCAGGCGGCCATCAATCGCCTCGGCATCGGGCCAGCGCTGGAGCCGCACGGTGACAAAGCCGTACTCAAGCAGATCAATGGGCGAGGCCTGTCCGAGGCTGTCGAGCTCCTGATAGACGCGCGCCGACTCTGGATAGCGTCCGGCCCGGGCCAAAGAGACGGCCAGCCCGCGGCGAAGATCGGCGCGCTCGGGCTCTTCGGCCGAGGCATCGGCGAAATAGGTGACCGCCTGGTTCGGGTCCCCTGCTGTCAGCAGGAGGTTCGACAATCCGGCATCGTCGATGACGTTGTTGGCCAGGGGATCGGCCGCCTTGTTCGGGGACTCGGAGCAAGCGGCCAGGGCGGCACAACCGAGCACCAGCAGGGCACGTAGGCTCACAGCGGCAGTCTCCTTCGCGTGGTGGATCGCGGCTCGCGACCCGGGTCCGTCGGCGGTTTAACCAGAGGTGTCCTCCGGCGGTCTTTCGACCAGGCGATACTCGCTGCTGCCGAGCCTTTGCACCGAGAAGCGCGACAGCGGTGGGGCGGGCGTCGCTCGGGCCGCGAGAGCCTGCTCAGTTGCCCGCAGATTGGCCGCGGCTGCACTGCTGCGCCCGCTGGACACGGCAAACGCCATGCGAAACGCTTGGCGGGCCTGAGCATACTCGCCCAAACGGTAGAGCACCACGCCGTGATTGTTGTGCGCGATATCGGACCCAGGGGCAATCTCGGCGGCGCGGCGGAAATGCTCAAGCGCGCGGGTGAGCTGGCCCTGAGCCTCGAGCGCGAGCCCGGCCCCGGTCAGCGCTTCGGCCGGGCGATTGCTTGTGCGCAAGGCGGTGATGAAGGCGTTGTATGCGAGGTCATACTCGCCGCTGCGGAGCAGCACGTGTCCCTCGGCCAATGCGTCAGTGGGGCTCTGCTGCTGCTGGTCAGGCGTCTGAAAGGGACCCGTCGCCGCACATGCCGTGAGCAGGAGGCTGAGCGCGGCCACGGAAAGGCCAGCGCTTGTCCTCATCGCGCCAGTCCGCCCAACGCGCGCAAAATCTGGATGATCGACGGCCCGATCAGGATCAGGATCAGCGGCGGCACGGTGAACATCATGGTACCCAGCGTCAGCTTAGTCGGCAGAACGTTGGCTTTCTCCTCGGCCCGCATCAGGCGTTTGTCGCGCATCTCGGAGGCATAGACGCGGAGCGCCTCGGAGATCGAGGTACCGAAGGCCGTGGACTGGATCAACACCGTCACGAAGGAGCTGATGTCGTTGACCGAGCAACGCGCCGCAAAGTCACGGAGGACGGCGATGCGATCCTTGCCAGCGCGAAACTCATGGCTGACGATCTGCAGTTCTTCGGCCAAGGGGCCCGAGGAGTTCTCCATCTCCTTGCCGACCCGCGCCATGGCCTGTTCGAGAGACTGCCCGCCCTCGATGCAGACCAGCATCATGTCCATGGCGTCCGGGAAGGCGTTGGCGATCTCCTCCCGACGCGAGGCGATCTGGCGCTCGACCCAATAGACCGGCGCGAAATAGCCCATCAGCGCCATCGCCAAGGAGAGGATCAGCGCAAAGACGGTGTTCGGATCATCGGGGATGATCAGGAACAGGAACATGCCCAGCGAGAACAGGCCTAGGCCGAGCGCGGCGCGAGCAAAGAAGTAGATGCGGACGGCGGCCCGGTCCTTGTAGCCCGCAGCCCCCAGTTTGCGGCGGGTTTCTGAGAGCTCCTCGGCCGATTGCGGCTCAAGATAGCCTTCAAGCCCGCGCAGCGAGCCGCTGTCGCGATCGGTCCGTAGCGTGGCCAACTCGATGTCGCGGCGATCGTCTGACGTGGCCAAGCGGTCAACCGGATCCCGTTGGCGGCGCAACACGAATGGGAGCGCAACAAGGGCGAACAGCATCCCGATGGCAGCGACCACATAGAAGGGTCCGGAGGGGCCGAGCACGTCGATCACGCCAACCCAGAGCTGGCCGAGCATGCCGTCGCCTGCAGTGGCTTGGATGACGCTTTCGGTCGTCTCCGAGGTCTCGTCCGTCGCTGTGGGTTCGTCCGCCATGCCTCAGACCTTAATGTTCACAAGGATACGCATGAAGATGATGTTCACCACCAGAAGCACGAATGTCAGGATGGTCCCAGGGAAGAACAGCGGGTGATCCGACACATCGTCGTAGTAGGTCGGTTGGACGACCTGTACCATCAGCAGCGCCAGCACCGGGAAGATCGACAGGAACCAGCCTGACCAGCGCGCCTCGGCTGTGATCGCTTTGACCTTGCGGAACAGCTTGAACCGGGCCCGGATGACTTTCGACAGTCCCTCAAGGACCTCGGCTAGGTTGCCGCCAGAAGTCGATTGGATGTTCATGGCGATCGCCAGGAATCGCAGATCGGCCACCGGGATACGGTCAGCCGTGCGCTCCAGCGCCTTGTTGATGTCCATGCCATAGGTGGCCTCGTCGGCCACCAGACCGAACTCGGTGCCAAGTGGGTCGGGCATCTCGCGCGCCACGATGCCAACCGAGGCGGTCATCGGGTGGCCGACGCGGAGCGAGCGGACCATCAGATCGAGGGCGTCCGGAAGCTGCTCCTCGAACAGCTTGATCCGCTTGCGCGCCTTGTCCCGCAGCCAAAGATAGAGCGAGCCATAGCCAAGCAGCAGCGCGACCACGATCCGCACCTGCAGCACGGCGCCCGTGAAGATCGTCAGCATCAAGAACGACGTCGCGATCAGTCCGACCAGGGCCAGCGTGATCGTCGCGGGAGACAGGTTGATGCTGGCTTGGCGGGCCTGGTCGAGCAGGACACCAATCACCGGCAGGCGTCGCTGGCGTTCCGAGCCCTCGCGCTCGGCGCGCAGGATGGTCAGAACTTCTTCGGTATCTTTGCCATCCTGCAGCAGCGTCAGGCGGCGGTTGACCTTCTTCTCGCGCCGCAGCGTCTTGCCATAGACGACAAGATAGACGCCCTCGACGATCGCCAAGACGCCGACAAAGATGAGGGCGTAGATGATGGGCTGGAACAGCATGCGACTTCAGTCCTCCATGCCGCTCACAGATCGGGCCGGAATAGCGAGGCCGGCAGCTCATAGCCCCACTGCTTAAAGCGGTCGGAGAACTGCGAGCGGATGCCGGTGGCCACATAGCGCCCGAGAATGGTTCCATCAGCGTTAACGCCGTGGCGATCGAATTTAAAGATCTCTTGCATGGTCACGATGTCGCCCTCCATACCGACGATCTCCTGGATCGACACCATGCGGCGTTTGCCGTCGGACATGCGGCTGACCTGCACGATCACGTTGATTGCCGAGGAGATATTGGCCCTGAGCGCCTTCAAAGGCAGCTCGATGCCCGACATGCCCACCATGTTCTCGATACGCGCGAGGCTGTCGCGCGGGCTGTTGGCGTGCACCGTGGTCATCGAGCCATCATGGCCCGTGTTCATGGCCTGGAGCATGTCGATCACCTCCTCGCCACGGGTCTCACCGACGATGATGCGATCGGGGCGCATACGAAGGGCGTTCTTCAAGAGATCGCGTTGGGTGACGGCGCCGCTGCCCTCGATGTTGGCCGGGCGGCTCTCGAGCCGGCCGATATGGTCTTGCTGCAGCTGAAGTTCGGCAGTGTCCTCGATGGTCAGGATCCGCTCGTCATTTGAGATGAAGGAGCTGAGCGCGTTCAGCGTCGTCGTCTTGCCCGAACCGGTACCGCCCGAGACCAGCACGTTCAGGCGGGTGCGCACGCAGGCGTGCATGAACAGCGCCATCTCCTCGGAAAAGGCACCGAAGTTGATCAGCTTCTCGACCGTGTAGGGTGTCTTGGAGAACTTACGTATCGACAGCAGAGGCCCGTCCACGGCACAAGGCGGCACCAGCGCGTTCACACGGCTGCCATCAGCGAGACGGGCATCCACCCAGGGCTGGCTCTCATCGACCCGGCGACCGACGGCGGACACGATCTTGTTGATGATCCGCATCAGGTGCTGGTTGTCCTTGAACTGGACATCCGTCTTCTCGAGCTTGCCGTGGCGCTCGATATAGCACTGCTCGTGGGTGTTCACGAGAATATCGTTGATCGTGTCATCCGAGAGCAGCGCCTCGAGGGGGCCGAGCCCGACGGTCTCGTGCACCAGATCCTCGATGAGCGTCTCAAATTCCTTCTTGTTCAGGACAAAATTGCTGTCCATCAGGTGTTCGCGGGCGATCTCGGCGATCTCAGCGCGCAGCTCACCCGGCGAGACCTTGTCGATCGCAGCGAGGTTCAGCGTGTCAAGCAGCTTGCCGTGCAGTTCCACCCGGAGCGACAGCATTTTGCGCCGACGCTTTGAATCCGGATCATCGCCCTCGATGGACCCGCCGCCCGAGAACCCCTTGCGCGGGGTGTCGGGGACGTTCGCCCGCCCGTTCTCGGCCCGCACGGGCATCTCGACGCCCATGCGCTTGGCCTCTTGTTCGGGGGCCACCTCCTCGCCGCGGCCGCGCTGGGGGCGCCGCATGATCGCCGTGCGTGCGCCGTCCGAGCGGTCTTCTTTCTCCGTCCTTATGCGCCTGAACATTGGTTCATCACTCCCCGAACGGTCTCTTGATTACCCTGGCTTGGCCACGGACTCGGTTTGGTCGCTCGCCACCCGCTGCGCCATCCGTACGATTTCTTTGCGCACCGGGTTCGATTTTGCCAGCTCTCCGAGTGGAATGCCTTGGTCGCAGGCATTCACGACCGCTTTACCGCCGTCAGACAGCGTGTGGCTGAAATTGATGCCAAGGCTCTCTGCCACGCGTTTGACCCGCGCCTTGCCAGTCAGATCCGTCATGCCCGGCGCCCGGTTCAGCGTGAACACGAGCTTATCGAGCGCCATCGCCTCGGCCTTCAAGGTGCGCAGGAAGCGGAACATGTTTTGCGCCGAGCGCATATCGATTTCCATGATCGCGATGACCTCGTCCGACATCGAATAGACCGGTTCGGACCAGTTCATCAGCGATTGCGGCATATCGATCACGACATAGTCGAAGCTTTCGCGCGCCAAGGTGATCATCGCTTTGACGTCGTTTGGCGACACGATGTCGAGGGGCATGGCATCGCGCGGTGCCGTCAGCACCGAGAGTTTGTCCTGATAGGTCGACAGTGCCTGGGTCAAACCGGTCTGGTCAAAGCTCGAGGCGTCGGAGACGAGCTCATAGACCGCCTCACGCCGGGGCACATCCAGGAAGGTCGCGACCGAGCCGTATTGGAAGTTGAAGTCGAGCAGGCAGACCTTGCGCCCTTGCTTGCGGACAAGCGTCGTGAGCTCCCAGGACAGGTTCACGGCGACCGTGCTGGCGCCTACGCCACCCGCGACGCCGTAGACGGTGATCACCTTGCCGCGTCGTTGGGGTGTTCCGCCGACCGGACTGAGCGCTGTCTGATTTCCCGAGTTTTTGACATAGCGTAGACGGTCTATGGCCTCGGTCAGCGCGCCTTCGGGTTCGGGATAGGGTGCAAAGTCGGCTACCCCTTCCTTGAGCAGCTGGTGCATCGAGCGCGAGGAGATCTCCCCCACAACCAGCAGAACCAGCAGGCCCGCATCGCGTGCCTTGCGAATCAGGAGCGCGGTGCCTTCAATCGCTTCGGGCACATCGGCCGAGGCGGTCACCACGGCAAATGCGGTGTTGCCGCCGAGCTGCGCCAGAGCCTGGTCGGCCTGCGCATGTCCGACCTCGATCCATTGGTCGACGCCGAACTCTTGGTCCAGCTGTTCTGCGAGCGTGTCGATATCCGGAAAGCCGTCCGCAAAGACGAGCGCCTCAGGGGCCGCGTTCAAGGAGGAATCTCGTCTGATGGATAACGCCATACCTATGTCTCAGTCGCTCACATTACTCGAATTCAAATCGGCTCCGAAGACGCTGGCCGTCACCTCTCGCAGCCGGATGTCGTTGCCGTTGGATGCCCGCGTCTCGGCATCGGCAACGCCTCCGGTCTGAACCACCGGCACATCTTGCTCGGTCGTCCCCGTCAGGCCCCAGGCCAGGTCGAACAGGCTGAGAATCTGGATTGGCGATTCCCTGGCGGCGATGCTCACAGAAACCCTGGGCTGAAACGGACCGTCTGCATAGCCAAGTTGTTCATACGTGTAGTAGGCGCGGACCTCCCGCGGCGTCAAACCCGGATAGACAATTTGCATCTCTGTCACGAGATTGTTGAACAGCACCTCGTCGCAGACCGCATTGTTGAGCGCCGCACCATCGCACAGCCAGCCATTTGCAACCGGGTTACCATAGGCATTGACGATCGTGTCAGGAGCGATGGGCGTCACACAGGCGCTCGGCCCGCCATCAGCGCGCGCACAGCTGTCGCCGATCTGGTTCCCACCGGTTGAATTGAGCGCATTCACGATGGGGACGCCAGTATGCAACGGGTCCTCGGAGACGATGAAGCGCGCACCCATCTGTGCGGCCTTCTGGGCCGACAGCAGCAGATAAAAGGAGATCCCGATCTCGAACACCGTCAGGACGATGAGAATCACCGGAAGGAAGATCATCACCATGTCGGTGGTGATCGCCCCGCTCTCATCTTTGATGAAAGCAGAAAATCCGCCGCTCCGCGTGGGAGTGGCGTTTCGAGACCCAACGCCTCGGTTTAGGACGGCATCCCTGCCCATGTCTTGCTCTCCAAGAAGTCGATCGGGTCTCTTCCTGGTCTGACGACACGCACTCTCACCGGACCACACGCTAAGGCATAATACACGCACCGGTTGCGTGAACCCAGTGGCCGATTCGAGTTTGGAGAAAAACTGTCGAGGAAAGGTTACGGCGGAGACGCGCTCCGTCGCTCGCGTTGGTCCGAATCTCAGCCTCGGCAGGGCCCCTGCCGATGAGCAAACTCGGAGCACGAAGCACCCCCTTTTCGATAACGGGTTCTCAACGACAACGCATGCCTCGTCGCAAACCCCTATCTCCCCACGCGTCAAAATTGCAGCGCAATCCCGACGGATCAAGTCCCAACTACCAGATGGGGAGGTCTGCGACCGCAAGCAAAGGCGCAGACCTCAGGCAATCAGCCGCCCGTGTCGCTCGACGCTTCCGATACCTCGCCGCCACCAGAGCCTTGGTAGCCGTTGTAAAGACGCGCAGCAATCTCGCCATCCATGCCGTCGCCAACAAAGTTCCGAACGAACCCGGCCACGGTCGTGATGGCCCGGCGGTTCTGACGCTCCCGCGCCTCGGTGTCGACGGCGAGCTGGCGCTCACCCTGGGATTCAACCGCGTCGAGGCGCGAGCGCTTGATGCCACGGCGGCTGAGATAGGCCACGACCGAGCGCGCCCGGCGCAGGCCGAGGCGATCATTATAGGGCTCGGTCCCTACCGCATCGGTGTGTCCGGTGATGGTCATGCGGACATTGGGGTTCTTGCGCAGCCACGCCGCCTGACCGTTCAGGGCACGCCGAGCTGTCGCATCGAGTCGCGCGCTGTTGAAGGCGAACGTCACGGTTTCCTCTGTCTCTGCCGCAAAGACACGGCCGAGATCGGTCAGGAAATCGTCAGGGGTCTTGTAGGCCACCTGGCGCGCCATCGTAAGGGCCACGGCCTGGCCGTACTCGTCTTGACGGTCGCCGCCACCTGCCTCGCGGGCGCAGCCTGACAGGACCAGGCCACCGCCGAGAAGCGCGATCATGAGTATAGATTTCTTCATGGGATCGTCACTCCACCACATAGCCATAGTCGCCATCGAAGCCCTGCGTGGTCAGGAGATTGGCACCGTCGCCAGGCACCGTGTTCCCCAGCAGGAAGAGTTCGAACTCGTTCGGGATGCCAATCCGGTCGGTCGGCAGCACGATGTCTTCTTCGTTGTCCAAGGGCGTGACCAGATTGGCGGTCACCATGATGACAAGCTCGGATTCATTGCGCTGGAAGTTACTCGAGCGGAACAATGTGCCGAGGATCGGAACATCGCCGAGGAAAGGCACCTGATCGACCGCGTTGGCGAAGTCTTCCTCGAACAATCCGGCGATTGCAAAGCTCTGGCCGTCCCGCATCTCGATCGTCGTGGTCGCTCGCCGAACCTGGAAGCCGACAATGTCGATGCCGCCAGTCGTGGTGCTGAGGCTCGGGTCGACGCTCGACACCTCGGCCGAGAGGGCCAGGTTGATCCGCTGGCCATCGAGCACTGTCGGGCGGAAGATCACGTTCACACCCACCGCGCGGAAGTCGACGTCGACATTGCCTTCGTCGTCGATGGCCGGAATGGGCACTTCGCCGCCCGCGAGGAAATCCGCTTCGGCGCCGGACAGCGCGACGACGGTCGGTTCGGCCAGCATGCGCATGAAGCCCTTGGCCTCCAGCGCATCAAGCTGCACGTCCAATAGGAAGTTGTCCGCGATCGCGAAGATCGAGCCGAAGGTGCCAAAAGCTGAGATAACATTGGTAAAGTCGAGCCCCGAGAGGCCATCGGAGCCGTCCACATTCGAGATGTCGACGCCGCCCGGTCCCGTTTGCGCGAAGGGCGCGGTCCGGTTGGTTTGGCCGAGGAAGCCCACGCTGACGCCGATATCCTTGGCAGCGCTGCGCGACATTTCGGCGACGCGCACCTTCAAGGCCACCTGCTGCGTGCCGCCCACGGTCATCATGTTGGTGATGTTGTTGCCAGCATAGGCGCGCGCCAGGGTCAGAGCGCGGTCGATCTTGTCCTTGCCGGACACGACGCCCGACATCACGATGCCACCGCCCGCTTGGCGCACTTCGACGTCTTCTTCGGGCAGAACCGCCTTCAGCCGCGCCTTCAGCTCGGACAGATCCGCCTGCACTTGGATAGTGACGTTGCTGATCAAGCGACCGCCCTCACCCAGCAGCGTCAGCGTGGTCTTCCCGAGACGCCGGCCGAGCACGTAGATGGACCGATCAGACAGGGGTTGCACGTCCGAGATCTCGGGCTGTGCGACCGACAGCTCAGTAAACGGCTGCGTGCTCTCAACGACAACGGCTCGGTTCACCAGCACTAGGATGTCGTTGGACGCGAGGCCTCGCTGCACTCTCAAGACGCTTTGGGCTTCGGCGACGGCCCCGCCGACGGTGACAACCGCCAGAAGTGCCAGGCACACCGCCCTAACAATCCCGCCTATCATGACTTTGGTCCCTCATCGCTCGTTCTGTTGCCAACCCAGGCACTTCCGCCCTGCCGGGTAGTTTAAACACCAAAATCACTCAATACTCAACTGTTTAAGGGGCAAAGCTCGCTTCAAGGCTAAGCCTGTTGCTCGGCTAGTCCTCCTGGAATTCGAGACGGTCGGTGATCGCGCCACCCCGGCGTACGGTCACCGCGGTGCGCGGCACCTGTGGCGCAGGCGCAGCCGCGGGCGCCTCCTCGATGCCAAGAAGGTCCCGGACATTGACCGTTTGCGGATCCGCATCCTCGACATCATGGCTCTCTAGGCCGCGCAGGGTCAGCGACAGCCGACCGACCTGCTGGGCCAGCGCCAGCTTCTGGGCGACTTCTGACGACACTTCCACAGTGGCTGTGCGACCAATCCGCGGTGCGTTTGACTGCTGGTTCGTCTCGTGATCGACCGCGATCACCAAGATGTTTTGGAGCACCACTGTACTCTCGAGCCCGCCGTTGACGTTCCGCGTCATCAGCACGTCGACCCGGTCGCCGGGAGCGATAAAGCCCGCAACGCCCGAGACTGCGTCGATCCGGATCGTGAAGGCGCGCATGCCCTCCGAGAGCTGCATAGCCATGCGACCGCGAGCGCCAAAGCCGCTGATCTTGCTCTCCAGGATGGGTTCGCCCGGTTCGATCTGGCGGAGGACCACGCGCGTTTTGTCCTCGACGCCATCATCGCCCAGCAGCGCCTTGGCTTCTGTGAAAGCGCCCTCGGGCAGCGCATCTTCGGGCCAAGCGACCCAGCGCAGATGCTCGTTGGGCTTCAGAACCGTGCCATAGCGCAGCTGCGTCTTTGCGACGATCACGTTCACGGTTTTCGGCCCCTCGGGTGCCGAGTTGCGCATGCGTGCTTCGAACTCCTCGAAATAGATCGAGGCGAAATAGATCGCGCCGCCCGCCAGCGACACGCCGAAGATTAGCACAAGGATCGCAATGATCTTCATCCGCTACCTCGCTCCCTGTTTGCGGCTCGGACCGACATGGCCACCCGTTCTGGGAGATATGCCGCAATTGCCGGTGCCCATCAAGCACGTGACCATATCGCCACGTGCCGAGGCGCCTGCGTCATCCCCCTGTTGGCTGGATCTGAACGCGATTGAAGTCCGAGTTCACTTCTTGGCGGATCGGCGCGACACCGCCAGACATAAGCTCATAGACCACGACGATGCCGGCCACCATCAAGACACCGGTGACCGCCAACCACTCCACCGAGACCACGCCGCTCTCTTCCCGAAGAAAGTCTTGCCAACCCACCGCCATGGCGCTCTCCCCATGCATGTAAGCCCGTTCATCCACTCGCCGATAACATGTATACCGTTATCAGACCATCAAATCACGGCGCAGAAGGAGAAAATGCGGGCAAGACCGCAAAGAAGCGTGCCGGGAAAGCCACGACCCAGGCCATTTTAGCCAGGCCGCTTCCAGGCGACAAAGCAAAAGGGGCCGCCATGGCGACCCCTCTCAACCAAGTCCCAGTGGGAGGCTTGGATTATTCAAAACCGCCGAAGCTGGTCGAGATACCGGTGTCGACCGAGTTGGACAGCGTAGTGTTGATCGACGACAGAGCGCCGGCAACGCCATTCTCGAACAGGAAGTAAACAGTTGCGATGCCGAGCAGCAGGATGCCGGCGGTGAGCGCAACCCAGTCGATGGTCACGGCGCCGTCTTCGTCGCGGATAAACTGAGTAAAGATCGTCATAGTACCCTCCAGATGGTCAGTGGTCCTTCGTTTCCGTGGCACGCCTGCGCTGAACCCACTGCGCAGACTGGGCGAGGCTCAAAACCATTCGTCCTAGCTCCGAAGACATTTTTATCATCGACACGCACTTGAGCAAACGCAAACTGCTGAAAAGCGCCGGGTCATTGCCGGATTTTCTTTGCAGTTTTTCCGAATTTGGTCGAACGGTGGCTTGCGCACTCGAACTGTGGAGAAGAAATGGGCAAAATGAGGCGAGAATATGGCAGAAGTGCGCAGGTTGCTCTTCTTTGCCTTGGAATTGTCACTGCATTTTGCACATTCCCGTTTGATTCGGCCTCCGCGGGCGCGCGGCTCGAGAACGGAGTGCGGGCTTGGGACCGCTCCGGGCTGAAGATCATCCGCCCGCCCAAGCCTGGAGCAAAGCGGTTCGGTCGGCCAAAGACCGGATCGCAGCCGACGGGCAAGGCGCGGGCCGGTCGAGAACATCCGTGGTTCTGGTCCGAGATCCCGCCGACCGCGCCGGCCTCGGCGACGAAGTGGGAGAAAGGTCTTGTGCTCTCGCGCAATCGCCATGCGACGGGCCGGGGCATCTACTCTGAGTCGCGCCTGTCTCGCATCGCGCAGGACTGGGGCGGGGAGATCGGTCCGATCGCGCGGCGCAACCGGGTCTCAGAAGCGGTCATCCTGGCCGTGATAGCAGTTGAGTCCGCCGGACAATCCCGGGCGCGCTCGCCCAAAGGTGCCATGGGGCTGATGCAGTTGATCCCGGCGACTGCTCGGCGTTTTGGTGTGCGCGATGCCTACAACCCTGGCCAGAACATTGCCGGTGGCGCGGCCTATTTGGATTTTCTGCTCAAACGGTTCCGCGGCGACATCGTTCTGGCGCTGGCCGGCTACAATGCGGGCGAGGGGGCGGTTGGCAAACACAAGGGTGTGCCACCCTATCGCGAGACGCGCGACTATGTGGTGCGCGTGCTCGACGCCTTGGTCGCAGCCGAGCCTCTGTGTGCGACCCGCCCCTTGGGTCCGCGGGATCGGTGCACGCTGACCGTGCCGCTGCGCCCTCCGGCCTGAGGTTCACCCCTTGGCCAAGGCGGCCGCAGCGGCCTCGAGCGCCAGTGGATAGCCGGCTGCGCCAAAACCGGCGATGATGCCCGTCGCCGCGGTCGCAATATAGGACGTGTGCCGGAAGACCTCACGCCGGTGGGGGTTCGACAGGTGCAATTCGACGACAGGGCCTTCGAACGCCTTCAGCGCATCATGGATCGCCACAGAGGTGTGAGTGTAGGCCGCAGCATTGATCACGATGGCCGCAGCGCTGCCTCGCGCTTCCTGGATCCAGGTGACGAGTTCGCCCTCATGGTTCGACTGGCGGAACTCCACCGTCACTCCCAGGGTCTCGCCCTTTGCCCGGGTCGCCGCTTCGATGTCGGCGAGCGTGTCGCGGCCATAGATCTCGGGCTCTCGGGTGCCGAGAAGGTTGAGATTCGGCCCGTTCAGGACCCAAACAGGTGTGGTCATGGCGCTTCCCCCTGGCCGCAGCCTAGTGCTCGGCCGGATCAGGGGCAAGGAAGGCTCGGGCCTCGTCGGCGGTCTCGAAGATGTGCGGCGCATGGTCCCGCCCGAGCGTGCGCCCGAGCTTCATCCGCATGAAGGCCGAGCCGGAATAGCGCGACACCCGGCGATAGAACCGGGTCTCGAGGTCTGCGACCATCGACGCATAGGCCGCCTCGATATCCTCATCGATCCGCGCCCCATCATAGTTCACCACCACATCGACACGGGTTTGCCCGGTGCACACCGTCTCGACCCGCGTGCGGATGCGATCGACGTCGTCCTCGGACCGGACCCGCAGCTTCTCGAAATTGATGAACAGCACATCGCCATCGGGCGAGAGCGCGATGCGGTCGTCGAGATCGAGATGCAGCAGATCGGTCCGCAGATCCATCGGCGCCTCACGAAAGATGCGCGCGTCCATGGCCACGATCTCGCCCAAGGCCGGTCGGAACCCCATATGGGCGAGAATGTCCCGTTCGAGATCGATGCCCGGTGCGATCTCGATCAGTACGGGGCCGTCCGGGCCGAGTTCGAATACACAGCGTTCGGTCACATACAGGATGCGTTGCCCCATGCGGCACGCCTGGGCGCCAGAAAAGGTGATCTGTTCAACCGCCTTGTGGAATTTGCGCGCCCGCCCTTCGTTGGACACGGTCAGGCCAGAGACCTCGATCGCGATATCCAGCCCGCCAGCCGTGAAGGTGCCAGCAAACACCACCGCGCGCGCGTTCTGGCTGATGTTGATAAACCCGCCAGCGCCCGCCAGCTTTGGGCCAAAGCGGGACACGTTGACATTGCCCACCGCGTCGACTTCGGCCATGCCGAGGCACGCCATATCCAGGCCGCCCCCGTCATAGAAGTCGAACTGGGCGTTCTGGGGAATGATCGCATCCGTGTTGACCGCGGCGCCGAAATCCGCGCCTGAGGCCGGCTGGCCGCCAACGACACCCGGCTCGGCCGTTAAGGTCAGGTGCTCCAGCAGTCCTTCCTCACCGGCTACGGCGGCGACGCCTTCGGGCATGCCGGTGCCGAGATTGACGATGCCGTTCACCGGAAGCTCGAACGCACAGCGCCGTGCGATGATCTTGCGCGCGCCCATGGCCATGGGGTGCACCGCCCCGGCTGGAGCCCGCATCCGCCCGGTGAAATAGTTCGAGAAGGGCGTGCCATAGGTCTGGGGGTGGTGTTCGGCCTCGGCAACCACCACCGCGTCGACCAGGGCTGCGGGGATCACGACCTCACGCGGCGACAGGGTGCGCGCTGCGGCCAAGCGCTCGACCTGCACGATCACCAGGCCGCCCGAATTCTTGGCGGCCATCGCCTGGGCCAAGTTGTCGAGCAACAACGCCTCGCGCTCCATCGTGATGTTGCCGGTCTCATCGGCCGTCGTGCCTCTCAGGAATGCGACGTCGATAGGTCGGGCGGGATAGAACAGATGCTCTTCACCCCCGATCTCGAGCAATTGCACATAGTCGTCCGACGCGGGATTGACCTTGCCCCCTTGATGGCGCGGGTCGACGAAGGTGCCAAGGCCGACGCGGGTCAGCGTTCCGGGTTTGCCCGCCGCGATGTCCCGGTAAAGATGGCTGATCACGCCTTGGGGCAAGTTGTGGGCATAGATCTTGCCCTCAAAGGCAAGCCGACCCAATCTGGGCGTCTGGCCATAGTGCCCCCCGAGCACCCATTTGATGAGGCCATCATGGGCGAGACGGTTCAGCCCCCTCTTGGCGTTGTCTCCCTGACCGGCGGCGAAGATCAGTCCCAGATCGCGAGGCCCACCGGTCTCTACAAAGCGCGTCTCGAGCGCTGCCAACAGCGCGTCAGGAACGCCAATGCCGACAAACCCGGATGTGGTCAGCGTGTCGCCATCATGCACAAGTCGCGCGGCATCGGCGGCGGGGATCACCTTTTGTCTCATCGCATCGTCTCCAGGCTGGGGTGGGCTTGGCCGCCATCTGGCCCGAACGGATACGCGGATCAACCTCGAACCGGTCCGGTTCGCATGTTCTGGTGCCTCCAGCCAATTACCTAGCCGAACCGCGCCGGTGCATAGGCCGCGACATCCTGGTTGGGGGTGCGTCCTGCTATCATGGCGGCCAGCATGCGGGCCGTCCGCGGTCCCGCGGTAAGCCCGATATGCTGGTGCCCGAACCCCAGCCAAGCGCCTTTGAGTCCGGGCACCGGTCCGATCAAGGGGACGGAGTCGCTGGTGGAGGGTCGGTGACCCATCCAGCGCCGGGTCTCACGCCAGGTCAGATTCGGCATGGCCCGCTGGATCTGACGTTCGAGCAACCGGATCGGTGCCTCAGAGGGTCCGGCATTCAGCCCGCCGAACTCGACGATCCCCGCCAGTCGCAGCCGCCCCTCCATCGGCGTCGCCACAAATTTCCCGGCAGCGACCATGACGGGATTGCGCGGCATGTGCGATGGTTCCCAAAGCTCGAGGTGGTAGCCACGCTCGCTCTCCAAAGGGATGCGCAGACCGAGGCGCGCGGCGAGCGGCCCAGACCAAGCCCCAGTCGCGACGACGACCGCGTCGCAGTCCAGGATCTCACCCCTGACCCGCACGCCCGTCACCCGACCCTGCGCGCGGGCGATATCCTCCACCTCGGCGATCAGGAGCCGGGCGCCCTGCGATTTAGCATGGTCAGCCAAGCGGCGCACATAGGCTCCAGGGTCCGAGATCCGTCCATGGCCGCCGAGCCTCGCGCCAAAGCCGATGCTGGGGCCAAAGTCCGGCTCGACCGCGCGCAAGGCCGTGGTGTCAAGCTCGTCCCAGCGAAGGCCCGCCGCGCGCCGGATCTCCCAGGCGAAGTGATCCGCGAGATAGGCCTGACGGTCAGGATAGAGGAACACGTAGTCCGATGGCACCACCCAGTGCTCGGCGCCGGTGCCGGCCGCCAAGGCCAGATGCTCGTCAAGGCTGTCGCTGACGATCCCATGCACCGCCGCCGCGATGCGGCGCGTCTCGGCGGCGGTGCAGTGTGAGAGATATCGGGCGAGCCAAGGCACCAGGCGCGGAAAATGTGCCCAGCGCAAAAATAGCGGCTGGTCGCGATCAAACAGCATCGTGGGGGCCTTGCGGAGC
>JBCCZI010000013.1:0-50168 GCA_039187815.1 Pseudomonadota bacterium
CGGCAACAGCGGCAGTGACGCGGTTCGCTGTTATTGCCGTGGCGACACTGCTGGCGGCCTGTGCCTGGTATGTCTGGGTGTCAGGTGGCAACGATGGAGACGTCGTCGAGTACGATTTTTTTTTCGACGGGTCAGGTTGGCTCCGCCGCGACTGAGTCCAGCTCAGTGCTTGCTCCGCGATTCGATCACCGCATCGCGACGACGACAGCTGGGTTTTTGCAGTGGCAGCAGCTTTTGCAATATCACCTCAAAACGACTGTGTTCGGTCTCGTCGACACGCCGCCACTGGCCACGCCCACCTTGCGGCAGCGCCGGAGGTGGGGGAGCGCTGGGCACGGTGTCCGACAGCCCTTTGCATTGCAGCATAGATAGCGATGCGAGACTGAGCTGGATTTGGTAAGGAAGCTTTCATCATTCTTTCCGCATTATTGGGGTGATCCGGCCCGTGCTGAGGGATGGGCCCGCAGCCGGATCCAACCGGTCCGCAGCCTGGGATGGGCGGGCCGGCAATAACTAATCGAACAAATGAGACGGGCTCCGGCGGCGATTGCCGTTGCGGTCGCCGCTATGCGGGGCCGGAGGGAGCGACAATGACAAGCGACAATAACAACGCCTCAGCCTGGGACGATGCCGTGTCGATGTTGAAGGCGGTGAAAGGGAGCTGGCTCCTGATCACGTTCTTCGCGGGGGCCCTGTTCTGGGCCCGCGATACCCTGGAGGTCTACCACCACCTGCCGGGTGTCGTCGCCGATCAGGCGGCACGGATCGAGGCGCTTGAGGAACGGAGCTGTCCGGAGGTTGCCATGACGGCAGCCTTGGCGACCGACGAGGACGCCTTCTAACCGGCGCCGACCACCCCGACTGAGATGACGGCTCGGCGGATCGTCCCACGATCCGCCGCTTTTTTCTGCCCTGTCATTCGCCCGGAACGCGCCCCTACCCGAATCGCCTTACGCAACGTCGCCGCGGCAATCTGCGTATGTCTGGGGCAGCACGGGTCCCGCAAAGCCTTAAGGTCGATGCGAATCTGCCTCTTGGCCGGGCAGCATGGGCTTGTGTGCCCAAGGCCTGTCTGTTTAGCTCCGCGACGAACGTGGAGTACACACGGGTCGACAGGGGATTGCTCATGGCTGACGGCGCCGCCGGCGACGCGTTCGTGTCGTTCGAGAGGGTTCAGAAAAGCTACGACGGCGAAACGCTCGTGGTGAAGGACCTGAACCTTGGCATCGGGAAGGGCGAGTTCCTGACGATGCTCGGCCCCTCCGGCTCAGGCAAGACCACCTGCCTCATGATGCTCGCGGGCTTCGAGACCGCGACCCATGGCGAGATCCGGCTCGACGGCCGTGCCATCAATTCGGTGCCGCCGCATAAGCGCGGGATCGGCATGGTGTTCCAGAACTACGCGCTCTTCCCGCATATGACGGTGGCCGAGAACTTGGCCTTCCCGCTTTCGGTGCGGAAGATGTCGAAGGCGGAGCAGGAGGAGAAGGTCAAACGCGCGCTCGACATGGTGCAGATGGGGGCGTTTGGCGGCCGGCGGCCCGCGCAGCTTTCGGGTGGGCAGCAGCAGCGCATCGCACTCGCCCGCGCGCTCGTCTTCGAGCCGGAGCTCGTGCTGATGGACGAGCCGCTCGGCGCGCTCGACAAGCAGCTTCGCGAGCACATGCAATACGAGATAAAGCATCTCCACGAACGTCTGGGTGTCACGGTCGTCTACGTCACCCACGACCAGTCAGAGGCGCTGACCATGTCGGACCGGATCGCGGTGTTCAATGACGGCGTGGTGCAGCAACTCGCACCGCCTGAGGTGCTGTATGAGAAGCCGGATAACGCCTTTGTCGCGGGCTTCATCGGCGAGAACAACCGAATGACCGGCCGGGTGACCGCCATCGAGGGCGGCACGGCGCGCGTCTCAATCGCCAACGAGATCGAGGTCGGCGCCATGGCGGTGGCCTGCGACGGGGTTGGCAGCGCCACCATGCTCTCGATCAGGCCCGAGCGGGTGATCATCGGCGATGCCTCGGCGCCCAATGCCATGGAGGGCACGGTGGTCGAGCTGATTTATCTCGGCGACCATATCCGGTGCCGTATGGAAGTCGCGGGCCATGACCAGTTCATCGTCAAGGTGCCGAACAGCCATGCCCATGCGGCGCTGACGGTTGGCCAGACGGCCTATGTCGGGTGGCAGACCGAGGATTGCCGCGCCTTGGACGCGGCCTGACCGGGAGGCGCAAAGCACGCGATGGCCGAGCAAGCGGAAAAGCTGCGAGAATTCGTCGATGCCCCGACGGTCAAAAAGTACTTTGGGGCCATCGTCGACGATATCGAAGCCGCGCTGACTGAGGCAGGGCGCAACACGTCGTCGGGCTCGATGAAGCACGTCACCGGCAAGGTGCTCTCGACCTATAAATCGGACATCTCGGCGCTCGAGAAAGCCAGCGACAGCTTCCACAACGAGTGGGGCAACATCATCGCCGAGAAGGCGACCTCGCTCGATGCGTTCGAGCGCGCCTATGAGGTCGTCCTGCGCGAGCTTGAGATCGTCGAGCTCGGCAACCCCTTTTTCACCGCCGTGCGCGAGACGGATGTGGGTGGCAAGGTGGTCGCCTGGGTGCTGATCATCGAAGCGGTGATCAAACTCGCCCCCCGCTATGTGAAGCTGAAATCGGATCTCGAGAAGCTGAAGAAGGATCTCGAGAAGCTCCGCAAAGAGGTCAACGCGAAATCCGCCAACGCCGTCATCGGCGTGGTGATCACGGGGATCACGGTGGCCATTCCGCCTGCGGGCATCGGCACAGCATTGGCGGTTGCGGTCTCCTCGGCGGCGGTCGGCATGATCATCGACGAATATGTGGGCAATGGCGCCAGCGTGAGCACGCTCGACGCCGCCCATAAGGCCACCAACGCCGCCTATGACTGCTATGACGCGGCGGGCAAGACCACGGTCAAAGCCTTTGGCAAGGTCAACATTCTGATGAACACGGCCAAGGATTTCGGTGATGCAGGCACCGCGTTCTATAAGAAATCCAAGATCGAGAGCCGCCTGAAGGCCGTCGAGAAGGAGTGGAACGCCCTGCTGAAGGAGCTCGGCAAATCCGCCAAGACCATCCGCAAGGCCCGCGATGTGGCGCAAAAGGCGTTGGACGACGCAGCAACCAAGGCCAACCGCCAAGGCTCGACCAGCGGCGAGCGCAAACGGTTGAAAGACGAGATCGCCAAGTGGAAATAGGCGCGCGGCCAGGCCCCGCATGCCACCTCGCCCTAGCCGAGCGGACCCACCCGAGGTCGGCCGGTGCCTTGTCTAATCGGGTACATCACAACCAGGGAGACGACCTATGAAACTGACCAATCTTCTCGGAGCGACCGCGCTCGCAGCCCTGCCCTTGGCGGCAGCGGCGGCCGAGCTCGCGCCCTGCGACGGATGCGGCAGCGAGATGACCATCGTGAGCTGGGGCGGCGCCTATTCCGCCTCGCAAAAGAACGCCTATCACGACCCCTATGCGGCCGAGACCGGTGTGAGCATCGTCAATGACGAGAGCTCGGCCGAAGCGGTGGCCAAGCTGCGCGCCATGAACGAGGCGGGCAACGTGACCTGGGACGTGGTCGACGTGGTGGCCTCGGACGCCATCCGCCTCTGCGATGAGGGCCTGGCGCTCGAGATCGACGCCGACACGCAACTGGCGGCCGCGCCCGACGGCACCTCGGCGAGCGCCGATTTCGGCGACCTGCTGGTCTCGGACTGCTTCATCCCGCAGATCGTCTACTCGACCACCTTCGGCTATCGCACGGATGTGGCCGAGTGGGGCGGCAAGGTGCCCGATGACATCTGCGATGTCTTCGATCTCGAGGCCTTCCCCGGCAAGCGCAGCCTGGAGAAGCGCCCGATCAACAACCTCGAATGGGCGCTGCTCTGCGACGGTGTGGCCAAGGACGACGTCTATGACGTGCTCGAGACGGAGGAGGGCGTCGCCAAGGCGCTGGCCAAGCTCGACACCATCAAGGACGACGTGATCTGGTGGTCCGCCGGTGCCGAGACGCCGCAGCGTCTGGCCGATGGCGAAGTGGTGATCGGCTCGACCTACAACGGCCGTCTGTTCGCGCTGATCGAAGAGCAGAAGCAGCCGGTCGGCATGCTGTGGGACGCGCAGGTGTTCGACCTTGACGGTTGGATCATTCCGACTGGGCTGAGCCCGGAGCGTCAGGCCCGCGCCCTGCACTATGTCTACTTCGCCACCGACACCCAGCGTCTGGCGGATCAGGCCAAATACATCTCCTATGGCCCGGCGCGCGCCTCGTCGGCCCCGCTGGTCGGCAAGCATGAGAGCCTGGGCATCGACATGGCCCCGCACATGCCGACCGATCCGGAGAACGCCAAGAACACCTTCCTCTACAACTACGAGTGGTGGGCGGACTATCGCGACGATCTGGACGCCAAGTTCCAGGCCTGGATCGCCAAGTGATCGGACGCTGAGCCCAGGCGGGCGGGGCCTTGCGCTCTGCCCGCTCCCTTTCGGCCGAGGAGCCAGCCATGCCCAAGGGCTATTGGATCGCCCATATCACGGTCACGGATCCCGAGCCGTACAAAGACTATATTCGCCTCGACACACCGGTGATCGAGCGCTTTGGCGGGCGCTTCATCGTCCGCGGCGGACGACACGAAACCCCAGAGACGCCCCAGCGCGACCGCCATGTGGTCGTCGAGTTCCCGGACTACGAGACCGCGCTGGCCTGCTACCGCTCCGACGACTACCAGACGGCCGCCGAGATCCGGCTGGCCAACGCCCAATCGGACATCGTCATCATCGAGGGCACCTGATATGGCCAACGTGACCGCGGACGCCCCCGGCGCCCTTACGCCCGCAAGCCAGATGGCGGCCTCGGGCCGCGATGCGCGCGGGCGCTTGCTGGCCGCCGACGGCACGCCGCTCAAGCAATCGCTGGCCAAGGCGCTGCGCCGGCAGAAGCTGCGCGCCTTTGCCCTGGTGGCGCCGCTGTTGTTCTTTGTGCTGATCACCTTCATCGCGCCGATCGCGGATATGCTGCTCCGCTCGGTCGAGAACGACATCGTGCCGAACACCCTGCCCCGCACGGTCGAGGCGCTGGCCGGCTGGGACGAGACAACCGGCGAGGCGCCGGGCGAGGCAATCTATGCCGCGCTGGCCCAGGATCTGGTGGTCGCGGTCGAGGCCAAGCAGCACACCAAGCTCGGCTCGCGGCTGAACTACGAGACCTCGGGCATGGCGAGCTTGTTCCGCAAGACGGGCCGCCGGGTCGCGAAATTCGAAGCGCCGTTCAAAGAGGCCTTCATCGACCGCGACAAGGATTGGGGCGATGTGGAGACCTGGCGCACCATCAAGCGGCTCTCGGGCGTCTACACCTCGAGCTATTTCCTGGCCGCCGCCGATCTGGAAAAGGACGCAATCGGCGAGATCGTAAACAAGCCGGAAGACGAGGCGATCTATCTCTTCCTGTTCGAGCGCACGCTCTATCTCTCGATGACCATCACCTTCAGCTGTTTGCTGCTCGGCTATCCTATTGCTTGGCTGCTCTCGAACCTGCCGCTGCGCACCTCGAACGTGCTGTTGATCCTGGTGTTGCTGCCGTTCTGGACCTCGCTGCTGGTGCGCACCTCGGCCTGGATCGTGCTGTTGCAGCAAGAGGGGGTGATCAACGACATGCTGGTAACTGTCGGCATCCTGTCTGACGATGGGCGGTTACAGATGATGTTCAACCAAACGGGCACCATCATCGCGATGACGCATATCCTGCTGCCCTTCATGATCCTGCCGCTCTACTCGGTGATGAAGACCATCCCGCCGACCTATCTGCGCGCCGCCAAATCGCTGGGAGCGACGGATTGGACAGCGTTCTGGCGGGTGTACTTCCCGAACACAATCCCCGGGATCGGCGCGGGGGCGATCCTCGTCTTCATCCTCTCGATCGGCTACTACATCACGCCAGAGCTCGTGGGCGGCACCGAAGGCATCTTCATCTCGAACCGGATCGCCTATCACATCAGCTCCAGCCTCAACTGGGGGTTGGCCGCCGCGCTCGCCTCGCTGCTGCTGATCGTGGTGCTGATGCTCTACTGGCTCTACGACCGCATCGTCGGCATCGACAACGTCAAGCTGGGGTAGACCATGGCGCTCCCGATCTATGCGACCCAAGGCCAGAAGATCTGGTATTACAGCTTCCGGGTGATCTGCACGCTGATCTTCCTGTTCCTGATCCTGCCGATCCTGGTGATCATCCCGCTCAGCTTCAATGCCGAGGACTTCTTCACCTTCACGCCGGGGATGCTGGCGCTCGAGGCGGATGCCTACAGCTACAAGCACTATGACGACTTCTTCAACAACCCGGACTGGCAGCTGGCGTTGTCGAACTCGCTGAAGATCGCGCCGATGGCGACCTTCGTGTCGGTCTCGCTCGGAACGCTCGCGGCCATCGGGCTCAGCCAGAGCCATGTGCCGTTTCGCGGGGTGATCATGGCGATTTTGATCTCACCGATGATCGTGCCGCTGATCATCTCGGCCACGGGCATGTTCTTCTTCTATTCGGCGCCCTTCGGCTTCTCGGATCTGTCGATCCAAGGCACCTATTGGGCAATCGTGCTGGCGCATGCGGCTTTGGGCACGCCCTTTGTAATCATCACGGTGACGGCGACGCTGGTTGGGTTCGACAAGTCGCTCACCCGCGCGGCCGCCAGCATGGGCGCGGATCCGGTCACCACTTTCTTTCGGGTGCAGATGCCGCTGATCGTGCCGGGCGTGATCTCGGGCGGGCTGTTCGCCTTCATCACCTCTTTTGACGAGGTCGTGGTGGTGCTGTTCCTCGGCTCTGCGGGGCAAAAGACCCTGCCCTGGCAGATGTTCACGGGGCTGCGCGAGCAGATTTCACCGACCATCCTGGCGGTTGCGACCATCCTGGTAACGATCTCGATTCTGCTTCTGGCCACCGTTGAGCTGTTGCGGCGGCGCTCGGAACGGTTGCGCGGGATGAGCCCGGGCTGAGCCCACAGGAGCGGGCAATGATCCGACCGGCGGCCCTTTTGGCCGCCACGCTATGGGCGGCGCCGGCCGAGGCCTGCCCTCCTCCGGCGCCCGACCTCTTGGCCCACAGCTGCTGGGGTAAAGCGACGGCCGATCTCATGCTGTTGCCCCAGGACCACAGCCCACCTCTGGCCGCCGATGCGCAGCGTTGGACGGTGACCGGCGTCTACACCGGGCGCGACAGGCGCCCTGACGGAGCCCCCAATCCGGTCGGCCTCTTTGTCGATGGCGGGACCGCAGTGAACACCACGCTTGCTCGTATGGACGGTGTTCTGATCCTCGATCAGGGACGTCCGTCCCTCCACCACCGGGCTCGAGTTCAGTTGGGCGGGCGGCGCTATGACCTCACCGACCCTGCGGTGCGCATGGCCTTTGCCATCCGTGCAGCGGCCGACGGGCTGAGCGTCGCGCAGAGCCACCTGATCGTGGTCGACGGGCAGCTCGACACGCGGCCGCGACAGGATGCCCCCCGTTTCGTGCGCCGCATGCTTTTCGAGGACGCCTTTGGGTTCGGCCTGTGGCAGAGCCGCGGCGCGCTCAGCCTGCACGATGCGGGCGCAGCGATCCTTGCCGAGTATGCCCCGCGCATGGCGCTGAACCTGGATATGGGCAGCTACGACTTTTGCGAGGCGGAGAGGGCCGGCGCTGCGCGCGATTGCGGGGGAGTGCCACGCCGGGCCCGCGCGGATTTCTCGAACTGGCTGGCGGTCACGCTTGTGCCCGCGCCCTGAGCCGCGTCACTCGGACGTGAGAAGCAACAGGCGCGCCAGTTCGTCGGCAGCTTGGCGCAGCCGGGGCACATGCTCGCGGGCGGTCTCCAAGGACAAACGCATGGCCGGCGCGTGGAACGAGACGGTGGAGACCAGCCGCTGCTGGTCGTCATAGATCGGCATGGCCAACGCGATCATGCTCTCCATGAACTCTTCGTCGTCTTCTGCAAAGCCGCGCGACCGGGTGGCCTCGATCTCATCCATCAGACGGTTTGGTTCGGTGATCGTCGCCGAGGTGCGTGCCTCGAGCCGCGTCGCGCGGACATAGCGCTCGAGATGGCGCTCGTTCAGGGTCGAGAGATACATCTTGCCGCTGGCCGTGCAGTAGAAAGGCACCTCGCTGCCAATGGGCAACTGGATGCGCAGCGGCCATTTGGTCTCGACCCGCTCCAGATAGATCATGGCATCGCGGTCAGGGATCGCGATGTTGCAGGTCTCACCGATGTCCTCGGCCAAGGCGGTGAGCACCGCAACCCGGGCCGTGCGCACCCGCAACGAGGAGAGCACGTTGACCGAGAGCTTGCGCAGACGCCGCCCCGGGCTGTAGGAGCGCCCATCGAGGTCTCGGGTCAGGAACCCCTCCGCCTCGAGCGTCGCGAACAGCCGGTGAATTGTGGGCTTGGGCAATCCGAGGCGCTCGCGCACCTCGGAGGGATGGACCGGCACTCCGAGGCGGGCGATCTCTTCGAGGATCAGGAGCAGACGAAGATTGGTTGGCAGCGTTGTCCCGCCAGGGTCGTCAGGCTCCTGATACATCGAGTTCCTCCGTCATCAGTTCGGCAGCAAGATCGTAGCCATCGAAGGTGTCAACGCCACGATAATCCAGACCGTGATCAGAGCGAACAGATAGGCCGAGATGTAGCGCAGTATCCGGAAGTACGGCACACCTGTCACCCCACTGGCCACATAGAGGTTCAGCCCATATGGGGGTGTGATGAATCCAATCGATGCACCGACCAGGAAGATTACCGCGAAATGCACCGGCTCAACCCCTACGGAATGGGCGATCGGGGCCAGGATCGGGGCGAGGATGATGGTGACCGGCAAGCTCTCGAGGATCATACCCGAGACGAAGACGATCGCCATCGCCGTGAACAGCACGGCGTGAT
The DNA here is from genome assembly GCA_039187815.1 of Pseudomonadota bacterium. Lineage (GTDB taxonomy): Bacteria > Pseudomonadota > Alphaproteobacteria > Rhodobacterales > Rhodobacteraceae > Thermohalobaculum. The sequence continues at coordinate 8,929 of JBCCZI010000013.1, forward strand.
AGCCGCCCATCGAGCGCACGAAATCGCCTATGACCTCTTGGGCGCCCAGCAGCGAGAGGATCTGCTGCATGACCACCGAGATCGCGATCAGGGGCGCCAGGATCCCCGTGATCTGGGCCGAGCGCATGGTGATGGCGGGCAGCTCGGTGATCTTGAAGCCCTCGACCACCAGCATCTCCTGATAGCTCTTCTCGGAATGCGGTCGGTCCGCCGCGGGCGAGCCCATCAGCCGGAAAAGCGGCAGCGAGACAAGCCCCACGATGACACAGAAGCCGACCGTCACGCCGGCCGCCTCCGTGGGCGAGAACTTGCCCGTATAGATCCCCCACAGCACCAGGCCGATGGCGAAGAAACCGAGCCAAGCGCCGAGCGCCGTCTTGGTGACCCGGCTGATCTCAAGCGGGATCAGGAAGCCCCAGCCGTTCACCACACAGACCAGGAAACAGGCGAACATCATGCCAAAGACCATCAGCGCGCCCGGGATGATGCCGGCCACGAACAGGTCCGAAATAGGCAGGTTCATCAGGAAGCCGTAGACGATGAAGATGATCGAGGGCGGGATGATGATGCCCACCGTGCCGCCCGCAGCCGCGGTGGCCGCCGAGAAGCGCTCGTCATAGCCGCCCTTGGTCATCTCCGGGTGCAGCATCGAGCCGATGGTCGCCGTGGTCGCCGAGTTCGACCCCGAGATCGCGGCGAACAGCCCGCAGGCACCGAGCGAGGCCATGGCCAGGCCGCCTCGGATCCAGCCGAGACAGGCATAGGCGAAATCCGATAATCGTCGCGCGATCCCAGAGCGGTTGATCAGGTCACCGGTCAGGATGAAGAGCGGCATCGCCAACAGCGCGAACCCGTCGGTGAACACATCCGACAGCGCCGCGCCGATGTTGTCGAGCGTCATGCCCAGCACGAAGCTGCAGCCGAGCACCCAATAGGCGATCACCAAAAAGACCGGCACGCCCAGCATGAACAGCAGGGTGACGCCAACCGAGATGAGGGTGATTAGAGTTCCGTCAGCCATGTCTCGTCCTCACCCTTCGCCGATCACGGCCTGCTTGATCAGCGGGCGTCCGGAGCGATAATTGCCAATGTCCTGGAGCAGGTTCTCGAGCACCCGGGTCGCCATCATGGTGAAGGCGATGGGCACCGAGATCAGGAACCACCACTGCAGCACATTGTCGGTGCCCAGCAGGATCTGGAAGTTCGAGGCCGAGTTCGCCGTCACCCGCGCCGAGGTCACCACAACCACCCAGCAGAAGGTGAGCCACAGCACGGCATCGAGCATCAGGCACGCCATCTGCCCCTTGGGCCCCATATTCGAGCGGAACTCGCTGAAGGCCAAATGGGTCCTGAGCCGGATGTTATAGGAACAGCCGAACCAGGTCATGATCAGGAACAGGAAGGGCGGCAGCGTCGTCGACCAGGGCGCCTGCTCGCTGAGCACAAAGCGGCGAAACACCTCGACGAAGATTATGCCGGCAATCGTCAGATAGCTGATCACCATCACCGTGCTCTCGAGATGCCGGTCGACCAGCGGGATAAAGCGATAGATGAGGAGCAGGATCGCAGCAGAGGCCAGCATAGCGACCAGACCAACAGGCCAGGCGCCAGCGGTCTTGAGCGCCTCGCTCATCTGCCAGGCGTCGTCCGACAACAAAGCGGAGACGACCGAGCCCGCCTCGGTGAACAGAGTGTCCATCAATAACCTCCCGAAGCGCCGGCTTGGCCGGTCTCGTTTCGTTATGGGGTCCCCGCATTAGGGGAGCCCGGGCGCCGCGAGAGCGCCGCCCGGGGATAGTCTGGCAGATCAGGCCGTGCGCCACCAGCGCCGCGGCTCGACATTCTCAGGCAGCGTTTCGACCGGGATCTCGCGGGCAACGCGGTGCACCTCGGTATAGGTGTCCATGCCGCCGGCCCATTTGTTGAGACGCTCACGCCACTGAGCCCAAGGCTCGGGGTTGAACTCGGGGCTACACATCTCTTCGGCCATCTTCTTCTGATCGGCGTCGAGGAAGGCCATGCGCACGTTGTTCTGGGCAAAGATCGTGTTCGGCAGCTGCGGGTCCGAGTAGCCGACGGTCTTGACCAGAGCCGCCTCGTTGGCCGCCTGCACGTGGACCTGCGCCAGATAGGCCGACTCCATGATGGCGTCCTGGAGGTAGCCCGCCATGCTGTCGAAGACCTTCGAGGACATGGCGGTGTGCTCGGTGCCGCAAAAGAACTCGAGATCCACACACTGGCTGACCACCGGCGACATGTTGGCATAGGCCACGGCCGAGGCCCAGGTCTCGGCGCCGTCGATCAGGCCCTGCTTCAGGCCGTCCAGCGTCTCTTCCCAAGCGATCGGCACTGGGTTTAGGTTGAGGAGCTGCATGGCGATGCGGCCGAGCTGGGTGCCCGTCACGCGGTTCTTGGTGCCGAAGATGTCCTCGAGCTTGGTGACCGTGTTCTTGCCCTCCCAGCCGAGGCCGAGCTGAATGCCGCGCAGCTCCGCATGGGTGAACAGGAACTTGAGCCCGTGGCGCTTCTCCATCGGGTCGCGCAGGATCCGCTGGCTCTCAGGGCTGTAGAAAAAGTGGTACTGCGAGGCCCGGGTCGGGAACATGTAGGCATAGTCGAGGATGTTCAGATAGGGCGTCGAGCCGGCCGAGTTCTGAGTCGAGGCCGCATAGATGTCGACGATGCCGAGCTGGGCCTTCTCGGCACAGGCCAGCTGACCGCAGATCTGGTTGTCGCCGATGAACTCGACGCGAATCTCACCCTCGGTGCGCTCTTCAAGATCGCGCGAGAACTCAAGGCAGCCGGCGCGCTCGATCAGCAGGTTGCGCTGGTTGAAGCCCGCGGCGCCGAATTTCAGGGTGTGTTTCGCCGGTTTGGCAAAGCGCTTTTCATAGGTGGATTCAGCCGCTTTCGCCAGAGAGCTCAACGTGATGGTTCCGGTCAGACCACCGGCCGCCAGCAGCGTCGAGGTGAGCCCGTAGCGACCCGATAACTTGAACAGATCGCGGCGCGAAATCGCGCTGAGCTTCTGAGAGATGGTCATGGAGGTCCTCCCGCATTTTGGATAATGAGACTTGTAGTCTCAAAAAACCATAGTAAGGTCGGTTTTTCAAGCACGAAAGAATGTTGCCGGGAGTATGGGGGAAATGGAAGATCTCGAGGCAGACTTTGTTGTTGTCGGCGCCGGCTCGGCCGGATGCGTCCTAGCCAATCGGCTGAGCGCAGACCCAGCCAACAAGGTCGTGTTGCTTGAGGCCGGTGGTGCCGACCGCTCCCCATGGATCCACGTTCCGGTCGGATATTTCAAGACCTTGCATAACCCAAACATCGATTGGTGTTATAAAACTGAACCGGATCCCGGATTGAACGGGCGGCGACTGGATTGGCCCCGCGGCAAAACACTCGGCGGATCAAGCTCGATCAACGGCCTGCTCTATGTGCGCGGGCAGCGCGAGGACTATGACCGCTGGGCGCAAATGGGCAATCCAGGCTGGGGCTGGGACGAGGTTCTGCCTCTGTTCAAACGCCTCGAGACCCATGAGGATGGCGAGACCGCGATCCACGGTGCCAGCGGCGGCCTTTCGGTCAGCCGGATCCGCACCAAGAGCGATATTGCCGAGGCCTTTATCGGTGCCGCCGTCGAAATGGGCGTGCCGCGCACCGAGGACTACAACGGCGAGGTGCAGGAGGGCGCCGGCTATTTTCATCAGACGGCACGTAAAGGTCTGCGCTGCTCCAGCGCGCGGGCCTTTCTGAATCCGGTGAAGGGCCGGCCGAACCTCACGATCCTGACCCATGCACACACCCAAGGCTTGGTTTTCGATGCCGAGGATGCGCGACGCGTGACGGGTGTGCGCTTTGTTCGGAAAGGAGCGGAGCAAACGCTGCGCCTGCGCCCCGGCGGCGAGGTCATTCTGTCGGCGGGCGCGATCGGCTCGCCCCAGCTGCTTGAGCTATCGGGCATCGGCCGCGGCGAGGTCCTGTCCAAGGCCGGCGTACCGGTGCGACACGAATTGGCCGGCGTGGGGGAGTGCCTGCAGGACCATCTGCAGATCCGGCTGGTCTATGAGGTCAACGTCCCCACCCTGAACGATGCCATCAACCGGTTTCTTCCCCGCATGGCGATCGGCCTCGAATACGTGTTGTTCCGCACCGGCCCTATGAGCCTTGGCGCCAGCCAGGTGACCGTCTTTGCCCGCTCGATGGAGGGGTTGGAGAGCCCGGACATCCAGTTTCATTTCCAACCGCTATCGGCGGACAAGCCCGGCATCGAGATGCACCCCTTCTCGGGCATCACGTCTTCGGTTTGCCAATTGCGGCCCGAGAGCCGCGGCCATATCCACATCGCCACGCCGCGCGCGGCGGACTACCCCAAGATCGTGCCGAACTATCTCTCGGCGCCGGCGGATCAGCTCTGCGCCATCCGGGCGGTGCGCTTTGCCCGCGAGATGACCAAGACCAAGGCGCTCAAACCATTCATTTTGCGCGAGCATATCCCGACCGGCAACCCGCAAAGCGATGAGGACGTGCTGGAGGCCGCCAGGGCGATCAGCCAGACAATCTATCACCCGACCAGCACCTGCCGCATGGGCCAGGACACCCAAGCAGTCGTGGATGCGCGGCTGCGGGTGCACGGTGTCGCCGGGCTGCGCGTGGCCGATGCCTCGATCATGCCGGCCATTGTCAGCGGCAACACCAATGCCCCGACCATCATGATCGGCGAGAAGGCGAGCTCGATGATCCTGGCGGACCGCCGCGGCTGAGCCTGCTCCAATGGGCGTTGACGGGGCGGCTTCGCGGTCGCAACACTGGCTGTGGAGCCCTGCGGATGGCTCACAGGCTAGGGGCTCGAACATGTATGGCGACCGGCGCACCCGCGTGACCTCGAGCCATTGGGGAGCCTTCGAGGTGATCACCGAAGGCGGTCGCATCGTCGGGACCGCCCCGTTCGCAGGCGATCCGCATCCGAGCGCGATCCCAGAGGCCCTGCCGGCCGCCGTCCATCACCGCAGCCGGGTCGCGCGCCCGTCGATCCGCCGCGACTGGCTAGAGCGCCGGGACCGCAGCGCCCGTGGCCGCGACGGCTATGTAGACCTGCCCTGGGACGAGGCCCTCGATATCACCGCGGCCGAGCTGGATCGCGTACGCTCCGAGCACGGCAATGGCGCGATCTTTGGCGGCTCCTATGGCTGGGCTTCGGCCGGGCGGTTCCACCATGCGCAGAGCCAGCTCCACCGTTTCCTGAACACAATCGGCGGCTATGTGGCCTCGTTCGGCAGCTATTCGACCGGTTGCGCCCAGGCGATCATACCCCATGTGCTGGGCCGGTCCTTTCTCGAGCTGACCTACGGCTCGCAGAACACCTGGCAGGACATTTCGGCCCATGTGGACACGCTGGTGATGTTCGGCGGGATCAACCCCAAGAACAGCCAGGTGAGCATGGGCGGTATCACCCGCCACGAGACCGCCAGCTGGTTCGAGGCGTTCTTTGCCCGCGGCATGCGCTGCATCAACATCGGACCCCAGCGCACCGATGCACCTGCGGGGTGCGAGTGGGTGCCCGTGCGCCCGGCCTCGGACACCGCCTTGATGCTGGCGCTGGCCCATGTGCTCGAGAGCGAGGGGCTGGCCGATCGCGCGTTTCTGGCCCGCTATACCACGGGCTATGGCGCGTTCCGACGGTATCTGATCGGAGAGAGCGACGGCCAACCGAAGACGCCGGACTGGGCCGCGCCGCTGACCGGTGTCGCGCCCGATGCGGTGCGCTCGCTGGCCCGTGCCATGGCCAAAGGACGCACGCTGATCACGGTCGCCTGGTCGTTGCAGCGCGCCGAGCATGGCGAGCAGCCCTTTTGGATGGCGGTGGTGCTCGCCGCGATGCTGGGCCAGATCGGCCTGCCCGGACGGGGCATCGGCTTTGGCTATGGCGCCATCGGCGGGGTTGGCAAGGCGGTGCGCCGGCTTCGCGGCGTGACCTTGCCCCAGGGCGACAATCCGGTCGAGGCTGTGATCCCCGTGGCCCGCATCGCCGATATGCTGCTCAACCCCGGTCAGCCCTTCGACTTCAACGGGAGCCGGAAACACTATCCCGACATCCGGCTGGTCTATTGGGCGGGCGGCAACCCGTTTCACCACCACCAGGACCTCAACCGGTTGCAGGAGGCCTGGACTCGGCCCGAAACCATCATCGTGCACGAGCCCTGGTGGACAGCGACAGCAAAGCGTGCGGACATCGTGCTGCCAGCGACGACGCCCTTTGAGCGCGAGGACGTCGGCCGGGCGACCCTGGATGAGTACCTGTTCAGCATGCCCCAGCTGATCCCACCCGTGGGCGAGGCGCGCGACGACTATGCCATCTTCTCGGAGCTCGCAGCACGGTTGGGGGCGGGCGAGGCCTTCTCCGAAGGCCGTGACGCCGACGGCTGGCTTGCGCATCTCTACGGCACGTTTCGCGACTCGGTCCAGGCGGCGGGCGTTGAGGCGCCGGAACTCGACACCTTGCGCAGAGAGAACTGGGTGCGCCTGCCGATCCATGGAGAGGCGCCAGAGGTCCCCTTTCTCCAGCGCTTTCGCGAGGATCCCGAGTGCGCGCCGCTCGCGACCCCGTCAAGCCGGATCGAGATCCTGTCCGAGACGATCGCAGGCTTTGGCTATCCCGATTGTCCTGGGCATCCGGTCTGGCTGCCGCCCACTGAGTGGTTGGGCCATGCCACGGCCGCGACCCCGCTCCATCTGGTCTCACCGCAACCGGGCGACAAACTCCACAGCCAGCTCGAATGCGCCTTGGCCGATGTGGAGAGCGCCCGGCCCGAGACCCTTGCGATCCACCCCCGGGATGCCGAGGCGCGCGGCATCGCGACTGGAGATCTGGTCGAGCTGCGCAATGCCCGCGGGGCGTGCATGGCCCGGGCGCGGGTCACCGAGGACATCTTGGCCGGTGTGGTCGCCCTGCCGACCGGCGCCTGGTTTGGCGATGTGGGCGAGGCGGTGGATCCGCACGGAAACCCCAATGTGCTGACGGCGGATGTGGGTACCTCTCGGCTTGGCCAGGGGTGCAGCGCGCACACAGCGCTGGTCGAGGTGCAACGGGCAGACCAGGAGCGCCCGCGCTAGATCCGCTCGGCCAACAGATCCTTGCTGGCCGGCTCGTGGGCGTCCTGCACCACCTTGCCCTCGGACGGCGCGTCTCCCTCCGGCTCACCGGCCAAGCGCAGGCACACCTCCCGCCCGCGCGTCTCAAAACCTTCGATGGCGACCATGCGCACGCCTTCGCGGCGGAACAACAGGCGGGCGAGCGGGTTGATGAAGTTGACCTCGAGCTGGTTCCCGATGCCACGCCCGCCATCGCCGAGCTCATAGGTGCAGCGGTTGAGTAACAGGCGCCGCGCATCCTCGGTCAGTGTGACCTCGACGCCGTGCTCCTCGGCCACCGCACCCAGGATCCGCCCCAGCAGCGCATCGAAGATCACTTCGCCGTTCACCGGATTGATGAACTCGAAGGCCACGATGTTGCGCCCCATGCGGTTCATCAGCTCGGGCCGCTTGAGCTCGAAACGGAAGTGGTTCGAGACCGCCTGGGTGAGCTTCTCCTCGAGCACCTCATGCGCGTCCGAGGGCAGTATGTTCTGCCCGCTGTTCGTATGCCGATCACCGCCGACAATGCCGACATTCGACGTGAAGATGATCAGCGCCTCGGAGAAATAGCCGGTCTCGCCGCGGGTGTCGGTCAGCCGTCCGTCATCGAGGATCTGCAGGAAGGCGTCCAAAATCCGCGGATGGCCCTTCTCGATCTCGTCGAACAGAAATACGCTGAAGGGGCGCGCGCGGACTTGATTGATCAGCTCGCCCCCGTTTTCGTGGCCAGGTGCGCCTGGCGGGGCTCCGATCAGGCGACCGATGGACTCTTCGCTGACGAATTCGCTCATATCGAAGCGGTGCATGGCGGTCTCGTCACCGAACAGGACCTCCGTGACCGCCTTGGCGAGCTCGGTTTTGCCAACCCCGGTGGGCCCGACAAAGAACAGCACACCGCGCGGGCGGTTGCCGCGGGCCGAGGTCTGCGCCGCCGAGAGCCCCATGATCGAGCGTACCAGGATGTCGAGCGTGCGCGAGACGGCATTGTCCTGGCCCTTCACCCGCTGTCCCAGCTGCGTTTCGGCACGGCGGAGGCGGGTGCGCATGGCCTGGCTGGTCCAGGGATTGCGCGTGGTGCCGAGCCGGAAGCTGCGGAGCGCATCACCGACGCGCTCGAGGCCATAGTCCTCGGCGGCAGCAAAGTCGACGATCGCATGCATCTCGGCCAGGGTGGCGCCGTCGGCGCCGAGGGAGAGCGCCTCGATCCGCTTCTCCCGATCCGTGTGATCCAGGGTGTCATGATCGGGCAGCCGGCGCACGGCCTCGTGGGCAAAGGCGCTGCGGGTGGCGAGATCCGGCAGCCCGAGGGCCAGTTCGCGCACCGCCGGGTTGCGCCCGGTGAACCAGGACGGCAGATCGCCCGGACGCTCGAGCATCCAGAAGATCGGGTTGCGCGGCGGACAGCCCCAGCTGGCATCGGGGCGCGACTCGGGCGCCTCTCGCGACGCTTTGTCGAGCCAAACGAAGAGGGCATCGCGCTCGGGCCCCAACGCGCGCAAGGTCGCCGAGGCGTGGTCGATCATCAGGCCGATCGGCAGCCGGGTCTCTGAGATCACGCGGCCCGCCAGATCCGCCAGCGCCCCTGGCCGGTCGAGCATCTGTCCCGGGGCGAGCCCGCAGACCTCGAGCACCTGGGCGAAGCGGCGGTCGCACCCCGGGTGAAGGCGCAGCCCCTCGACCGGGTCGGCGACCAACAGCGCGCCGTAGCCGCGGCTCTCGAGCGCGGACCAAATCGCCGCTTCGGTGTCCATGAAGCGCAGCGTGTTACTGCATGCGATCGCATGTAAATCCCGAATGTTACCGCTCAGCAGAAAATGCGCGCGCACGCTGAGACCGGAGAGCACCTCTTCCATCCAGGCGGGTTGCAGCGCATCGGTGGCCGGAGCCTCGATCGGGGATTGCTCGTTCACATCGGGTCTCCGTCCATTTGGGCTCTCCAGCAGCTGGAGGGATCGTGGCCCGAACGGGACCTGTCTGCACGCACGGCGATCGGCGAGGCGATCGGGCCAGCAGGCTAGTACCCAGAGGTTAAGTCTTTGCCGTGGGAGACCGCGGCCCTGGCAATCAGGTCGCAACCAGCCGCGAGAACCCAAGGGCACCGTTCGCGAAACAGGCCTCGACCCGCGCCGCCCGTCCCACCCGGCGATAGAGCACGATGTCCGCCCGCGCGCCCGCGAAGAAGCCGGTCCGGTCCGACAAGCCGGCGGCCCGGGCGGGGTTGGTTGAGACGAGGCTCCACACCGCGGCGGGAGAGAGATCTCCGCGATCCGACAGTCGGGCCGAGGCTGCCAGCAACGCCGGATAGAAGTAGTCGGTCGCCAGGGCCGAGCAGAGGCCGTCGACAGCCGCCGGTTCGGCATCGAGCGCACCGATATGGCTGCCCCCCCGCACGATGTTGGGCGCGCCCAAAACCGTGGCTTCGCCGCCATCGATCGCCGTCTGTGCGGCATCACGAGACATCGGAAACTCGGAGATCGCGATCCCGAGGGACCGGTTGCGCCGCCGCTCATCGCCAGTCATCTCGTCATGGGCGAGGCAAGGCACCCCCGCTTCGGCCGCCGCTTGGGCGAGGCGGGCACAAGCGGGGCCCACCTCCGCTGTCCGTGCCTCGGTGTCGGCCGTAAGGGCCCGATACGCGTCCTCCGACAGACCCGCCCGCTTGGCGTACTCGGTGATGGTCCGGCCGAGGCGCCGCTCACGGTTCACCAGGGCGGAGAAATGGTCGTTGAAGGCGAGCATCGGTGAAGGATCCAGCCGCAGCCAGGCCTCCACCGTCTCGACCGCGTCCAGCGCAAAGATCTCCCAGCGCAGTTGCAGCCGCAGATCGGTCACGAAATGGGGCCGCATATGTTGCCAGGCGGCCACCAGCGCCTTGGCGTTCTCGAGACTGCGCAGCCCCGGCTCCCACGAGATCGTCATGGCGAGATAGGCGGTCGTGATCCCATTGGTCAGCAACTGCCGATCCGTGTCGATCAAGGCGGTCTCGACATCGAAGAACACGCCGGGGCGGGGCGAGAAGTTACGCTCGAACGCGTCGCCGTGCAGATCAACCATGCCCGGCGCCACCGTAAGCCCCACCGCATCGAGCACGCGCGGCCTTACTCCCGGTACCTCCGAAATCCGCCGATCAACGACATAGAGATCGCGCCGTTCCAGCCCCTCGGGGCCCAGAACATCGCCGCCAGTGATCGTCCAGTCCATTCGCTCCTCCGTCATGCAACTACCACAAGGCAGTCATCGGCCTGTTGCAGAACGTCCATATCAGCGGCTCGCAACGCAAATATCACGAAGGAGAGATCCGATGATCAAAACCATCGCAACTGCTTTGGCGATCGCGCTCGGCGGCGTTGCGGCCACCGCGGCCGAGCCCGTAAAGCTGGCCGTGACCGATGTGGAAGGGCTCGAGGCCCTGACCCAGGAGTTCGGCGCCTTCGAGGCCGAGCTCGAAGCGATCACGGGCCTTGAGGTCGAGCTCTTCCCCGTCGGCTCGCGCACCGCTGCGGTCGAGGCCATGAACGCGGAACAGGTCGATTTCGTCCTGACCGGCCCCGCGGAATACGTAGTCATCAAAGAGTTGACCGACCCGATCATCGTCGCCGGTTGGCAGCGCCCCGACTATTTCGCGCAGATCGTCGTGCTGGCCGATGGCCCGGTGAAGAATGTCGATGACTTGAAGGGCAAGACGGTCACCTTCGGCTCGGTTGGCTCGACCTCGCAGCATCTCGGCCCGGCGCAGGCGCTCGCGGATCTCGGCCTGAAGATGGGCGACGACTACGACGCCCAGATCATCAAGCGCAATGTGGCGGTCGAAGCGCTGATCCGCGGCGACATCGCGGGCGTGGGCATGAATTTCGGTCACTTGGTCAAAGTGCGCAAGGCCTTCCCCGAGACGGCCTTCACCGTGGTGGCCCGTGGTCGCGACCTGCCGAACGATATTCTGGTGGCGCGTCCGGATGTGGATCCGGCGACCCTCGAAAAGGTGAAGTCGGCCTTTGTCAACGATGGCGAGCGTCTGCTGGGCGCCGTCCTGAAGGGCGACGACAACCAGAAATATGCGGGCGGCTTCTTCCTGACCAGCATCGACGACGCCGATTACGACTATGTGCGCGCTATGTATCGCACCATCGGTGTCGACCGCTTCTCGGCCTTTGTCGGCGACTGAGGCTTGACGCGCGACCAAGACCAGGCCCTCCCGGAACGCGCCGGGGTGGCCTGCCGATTGCAAGGGGTCGATGTCCGCCGCGGCGAGCGCGCTGTGCTGCAGGGGATCGACCTCGAGATCCGCGCCAGCGAGCGGGTCGCCCTGATCGGGCCGAACGGGGCGGGCAAGAGCTCGCTGATGTCGGCGATCGTCGGGCTCTGCCCTGCCGAGCGGGGCGTGATCGAGACCCTGGGGCGTCCGCTCTCCTCACGCCGGACGCACAGCTCGGTTCGGGCGGCCACGGGGTTTGTCTTCCAGAAGCATGCGCTGGTGCGGCGGCGGAGCGTGCTCTCCAATGTGCTGCACGGGCTGATGGCGCGGCGCGGGGCCTGGCGCGCCTGGTCGGCGACGCTGGCACCCGCGGCCTGGCGCACCGAAGCGATGGCCGCATTGGCCGAGGTCGAGCTGTCCGAGCGCGCCGCAGACCGCGCCGATCGCCTCTCGGGCGGGCAAGCGCAGCGGGTGGCCATCGCCCGGGCGCTGGTCGGCGGCCCCGAACTGGTGATCGCCGATGAGCCGACCGCCAGCCTCGACCCGGCCGCCGGGCGCGAGATCATGGACCTGTTCGGCCAGCTGGTCGTCCGGCACCGGGCGACCCTGCTTTATGCGACCCATGATATGGAGCACGGGCGCGCCCATGCCGACCGGATTATCGGGCTGAAGGCCGGGCGCATTGTTCTGGATGCGCCCTCCGCCGCGGTCACGCCCCCCCAGTTGGCCGAGCTGTTCGATGCGTAGGCCCCCCGGCCGGTTCGAGGGGATGTCGGCCCTCACCTTCACGCTGCTGTTGGCGGTGGCGGCGCTGATCCTGGCCTCGCTCGGGGATGTGGCGCCCTCGCCCCAGCGGCTCTACGAAGGTGGGCCCCGCATCGCCAAGCTGGTGGGCCGCATGATGCCGCCCGAGACCGACCCGGCCTTCTTGGTGCGCATGGGCTGGCGGATGCTCGAGACGCTGCAGATCGCGCTGGTGGGCACGGCCTTTGGCGTGCTGATATCGGTGCCCATCGCCTGGGCCGCGGCGCGCGGCGTCACGCCCTTTGGCGCAGGCGCGGTGCTGTTCCGCGGCCTCGTCTCGTTTGCGCGCACCGTGCCCGATTTGGTCTGGGCGCTGATCTTCGTCTCTGCCGTGGGGCTTGGCGCCGTGCCGGCACGCTCACGATCATCGTGGACACGCTCGGCTTTTGCGGGCGGTTCTTTGCCGAGGCCATGGAAGACGCCGAACCCGAGCCGCAGGAGGCGCTGGAGGCCATTGGCGCCTCGCGCTTTGGCATCCTGATGGGGGCGGTGATCCCGGACGCGATGCCCGCGATGATCAACACGACGCTGTTCGCACTGGAGCTGGCGGTGCGCTCCTCGGTGGTGCTCGGGCTGGTCGGCGCCGGCGGCATCGGCCAAGAGCTGAAGTCGGCCTTCGATCTGTTTCAGTACCAAAAGGCCGCGACCATCATCATCGCGATCTTTGTGGTGGTCTTGCTGATGGAGTGGTTGACCAGCCGTCTGCGGGCGGCCGTGCGTTAGGTCGATGGCTCAGCCCGGCCAGGCAGCGGTGCGCCGCTGCATCAGCACCAGATCGAGGCGTTGCCCGTCCTTCAGCCCGATGCCCTCGAGCCGTCCGACTTCGGCAAAGCCGAGCGCCCGGTGGAGCGCCAGGCTGGCGCTCTGGTCCGCGCTCACGCCCCCGACCAGCGTCTCGATCCCGCGATCACCGGCCAGGCGCAGCAGATTCTCGATCAGAGCGCGGCCAACCCCCCGGCGACGATAGGCCCGGTCCACATAGACCGAGTGCTCGGCCGTGCGGGCATAGCCCTCGCCCGACCGGAACGGGCCGAAGGAGCCATAGCCCGCGATGGTCTCGGGCTGGTCCGGATCGGGACACGCCACAACGACGGCATCGTTGCGGGCAAAGCGCTCGAACAACCAGTCGCGCATGCGCTCAGGTCCGATCGGCACAGTTTTCCAACTGGCCGTACCGGTTGTGATCTCGCTGTTGAGGATGGTCGCCATGGACGCTGCGTCCAGCGGGCCGGCGGCGCGGATCAGGATGGGGCCGTCGCTCACTCGGTGGTGGCCTGAGGGCGCCTGGCCCGGGCGGCTTAGCGCCGGCGGTCGCGTTTTCGCACGCGGATAGGGATCGCCTGTCCGCTCTGAGATCCAGCCAGCGCCAATCCGGCAAGCGCAGCAAGCCCAGCCAGCGCGATGAGAATCGGATCCATGACGTCACTCCCTGATTACAACCCAAAAGTAATGGTTTAAGTCGGGCTTTGCCAGTGCATCGCGAAAATATGGTGGGAGCAAGGCATGAACGAAAGGTTCCCGGGCGCGGAATGGGACTTTTGGATCGACCGGGGCGGTACGTTCACGGACGTGGTGGCGCGGGCCCCAGACGGCACCCTGTCGACCATTAAGCTCCTGTCCGAGAACCCAGAACGCTACACCGATGCGGCACTCGAGGCAATTCGACGCACCCTGAGTTTGGGGCCGTCTGATCCCATCCCGGCCGAACGGATCGGCCGTGTGAAGATGGGCACGACGGTGGCGACAAATGCGCTGCTCGAGCGCAAGGGCGCACCAACGGTTCTGGTGACAACGGCCGGTTTGGCGGACCAGTCGCGCATCGCTTACCAGCATCGCCCAGAGCTGTTCGCCCGTGAGATCGTGATGCCCGAGATGCTCTATGCCTCTGTGATCCAGGCGGTGGAGCGGGTCCGCGCCGATGGCACTGTCGAGCGGCCGCTCGACCGCGACCGGTTGGCGGCGGACCTCGCCGCGGCGCGGGCCACCGGCATCAACGCCGCCGCGATCGTCTTCGTGCACGGCTATCGCCATGCGGCGCACGAGGCCGAGGCCGCCGAGCTGGCCCGCGCCGCGGGCTTTGCCCAGGTCTCGGTCAGCCATGAGGTCTCGCCCCTGATGCGCATGGTCAGCCGCGGCGACACGACGGTGGTTGATGCCTATCTCTCGCCGATCCTGCGTGCCTATGTGGACCGGGTGGCCGCGGCCTTTGACGGCGATGCGGCGGGCAAGCTGATGTTCATGCAATCCTCGGGCGGGCTGACCGATGCGAACCGCTTCCGCGGCAAGGATGCGATCCTGTCAGGACCCGCGGGCGGCGTGGTCGGCGCAGCGGCGACCGCCCAGATCGCAGGGTTCGAGAAGATCATTGGCTTTGATATGGGTGGAACCAGCACGGATGTCTGCCACTATGCCGGGGACTTCGAGCGGGTGTTGAACACCCAAGTGGCCGGCGTGCGCATCACAGCGCCGATGATGGACATCCACACGGTGGCGGCGGGCGGCGGATCGCTGTTGCAATACGATGGCGCCCGGTTGCGGGTCGGTCCCGAGAGTGCGGGCGCCAATCCCGGGCCGGCCACCTATGGCCGCGGCGGCCCGCTCGCCGTGACCGACGCCAATGTCGTGACGGGAAAGCTCCGCCCTGAGTTCTTCCCAGCGATCTTCGGGCCCGAAGGCGACCGGCCGCTCGATGTCGCCGCCGCCCGGGCCGGTTTCGAGACCATGGCGCGGGAGACCGGCAAGAGCGTCGAGGCCCTGGCCGACGGCTTTCTACGCATCGCGGTTGAGAACATGGCCAATGCCATCAAGAAGATCTCGGTCCAGCAGGGTCACGACGTCACCGAATACTGCCTGGCGGTCTTCGGCGGCGCCGGCGCTCAGCATGCCTGTGCCATTGCCGACACGCTGGGGATGGAGACCTGCCTGATCCACCCCATGGCATCGCTGTTGTCGGCCTATGGCATGGGGCTGGCGGATATCCGCGCAAGCCGTCAGCAGGCAGTCGAAGCCGAGATGACAGAGGAGACCCGCCTGCAGGCGGCCGCCGATCTCGACCGGCTGGGCTCGGATGCGGGGCTCGAGGTCGAGGCCCAGGGCGTCCCAACCGGCGAGGTCCAGCTGGTCCAGACCTTGATGCTCAAGGTCAAGGGCACGGACACCGCGCTGCCGATTGCCTTTGGCACACTCGAGGAGCTGCGCGCCCGCTTTGCCACCCAGCACCGGCAACGGTTTGGATTTGATGCCGGCGATGCGGCGCTTGTGATCGAGGCAGTCTCGGCCGAGGCCATCGGGCGCGCCGCGGACCTGGCCGAGCCCGCGCAAGCGGTGGCCGAGCGTCCCGAGGACGCCTATCCAACAGGGCTCATGGCACCGCTCTACTCAGGCGAGGCCTGGCACGAGGCGCGCTTTGTGCGCCGCGAGGTCATGCTCCCTGGTGACCGGCTGACCGGGCCGGCCGTGCTGGTCGAGCCGCACACGGCCATCGCCATCGAGCCCGGCTGGCAGGCCCGCATCACCGCCCATGACCACGTGGTCCTGGCGCGCATCACCCCGCGTGAGGCCCGCGCCGTCGGCACCGAGGCCGATCCGGTGATGCTCGAGGTTTTCAACAATCTCACCATGTCGATCGCCGAACAGATGGGCGCAGTGCTCGAGAACACCGCCGCCTCGGTCACCATCAAGGAAAGGCTCGATTTCTCCTGTGCAGTCTTCGATGCGGCCGGCGATCTGATCGCCAACGCGCCGCATATGCCGGTGCATCTCGGCTCGATGGCCGCCTCGGTGAAGACGGTGATCGCCCAGAACCCCGCCATGCGCCCGGGCGATGTGTTCGTTCTGAACGCCCCCTATAATGGCGGCACGCATCTGCCCGATATCACCGTGGTGACGCCGGTCTGGGACGATGCCGGCACGCGCGTGCTCTTCTTCACCTCGGCCCGCGGCCACCACACCGATGTGGGTGGGCTGACGCCGGGTTCGATGCCGCCGGACAGCCGGGTGGTCGAGGATGAGGGCGTGCTAATCGACAACTTCCTCCTGGTCGACGGACCGACGGGGCGGTTCCGCGAGGCGGAGATGCGCGCGCTTCTGGACGGCGCGCGCTATCCCGCCCGCGCACCCGACACCAACATCGCCGATCTCAAGGCCCAGATCGCGGCCTGCGAGAAGGGCGCGGCCGAGCTTCGCCGAATGATCGCGCATTTCGGCCTGCCCGTGGTCGAAGCCTATATGGGCCACGTCCAGGACAATGCCGAGGAGCTGGTGCGCCGCCGGATCCTCGCCCTAAAAGACGCCGAATACACCTATGAGATGGATCCCGGTTTCGACGGCGAGGCGAGGGCCATCCGGGTACGCATCAGCGTCGATCACAACGCCCGCTCGGCCAAGGTCGATTTCACCGGGACCACGGCACAGCTCGCCACCAACTACAATGCGCCCGAGCCGGTGACGCGGGCGGCGGTGCTCTATGTCTTCCGCTGCCTGGTGGACGATGCGATCCCGATGAACGAAGGCGTGATGAAGCCGCTCGAGGTCGTCTTGCCCGAGGGCACGATGCTCAGCCCGCGCTATCCGGCGGCCGTGATCGCCGGCAATGTCGAGACCAGCCAGGCGGTGACCTCGGCCTTGTTCCTCGCCCTCGGCGTCCAGGCCGCGGCTCAGAGCACCATGAACAACACCACCTGGGGGAACGCGCGCTATCAGTACTATGAGACGATCTGCGGCGGCACCGGGGCTGGCTGGCTGAACGACGGCAGTGGCCATGCGGGCCAGTCGGCCGTGCACTCGCATATGACCAATTCCCGCCTGACCGACCCCGAGGTTTTGGAATGGCGCTTCCCCGTTTTGCTCGAGCATTTTGGGGTCCGGCACGGCTCGGGCGGTGCCGGCAGATGGCGCGGCGGAGACGGCACCGTGCGCCGGATCCGGTTTCTCGAGCCGATGACCGTGGCCGTGCTGTCGGGACACCGGGTGGTGCCGCCACCGGGGCTCGATGGCGGCGGGCCAGGCGCGCTCGGTCGATCGCGGATCCTGCGTACGGACGGCTCGGAGGAGGAGCTGGGTTCGGCCGATCGCCGCGAGATGGAGGCCGATGACGTATGGTTGCTCGAGACCCCCGGCGGTGGGGCATGCGGCGCACCGTGAGCGGGCTTGTGACCATCCGGCCGGCGGATCCGACCGAGACCGAGGCGCTGATCGCCATCTGGCGCGACGCGGCCCGCCGGGCGCATCCCTTTCTCCCCGGCGAGGGCCGCGGTGCCAGGGCGCACACGGCGCGGACCGCGCTCTTCCCCAAAGCCGAGACCGCGGTCGCCGAGGCCGACGGCCAAGCGCTTGGTTTTCTCTCGCTGATCGATCGCACGCCCGAGCGGGCCGAAATCGCCAAGCTCTATATCCGGCCGAGCGATCAGGGCCGTGGCCTTGGGCGGCAACTGGTCGCCTGGGCGGCGGGTCGCGCGGACACGCTCAGCTGCAAGGTCTATCTGCGCAATGCGACAGGCCTCGGCTTTTGGCAGCATCTCGGCTTTTCCGAGACAGGGCGTGCAATCGATGGCACCACCGCCGAGGTCGTCGCGATCTTGGAGCGCCAGGGATGACCGCGCTCCTCTGGATCGGGGCCGCGTTGGTGGTCGCAGGGCTCGGAGCGCTCGGCTGGTGCATTCGCGAAGCGCTGCGCCTGAAACGCGCTGATCTCACCCCAGACCAGGCCAAGACGCGGATGCGGCTGTTGGTGGCCGTCAACGCCGCCGCTGTGGGTGGTGCCTTCCTGGGGCTTGCACTGATGCTGGCCGGAGGGCTGCTCGCGCCCTGAGCACGCTCAGCCGATCCGCCGGAACGCCCCTTGGTGATAGAGCAGCGCCTGGCCGTCATGCACCGAAAAGCCCAGCACGCGGCCCATCAGGATGTCGTGGTCCCCAGCCTCAACCCGGGCATGCATCGCACAGTCGAAGCGCGCCAGCGAGCCATCGATCAGCGGCGCGCCACCGGTTCCGGGCTTCCACGGCGTCTCGGCGAATTTGTCGACCCCGCGCATGGCAAAGCGGCGCGCGGTGTCCTCCTGCCCCTCCTCCAGCACGTTCACGGCAAAATTTTCCGTGGCGCAAAAGATGCCGTAGCTCGCGGCCGTATGGGCGAGGCAGACCAGCAACAGCGGCGGATCAAGCGAGACCGAGGTGAAGGAATTGGCGGTGAACCCCGACGGCGTCCCGTCCGGGGCGCTGGCGGTCACGATCGTCACGCCGGTCGCAAAGGTGCCGAGGGCACGCCGCAGCGCGGCCTTGTCCTCGGGGGGATGCATGGGCATCGGGCGCTCCTCGGGTCGGGTCTGCCCCGTGATCTGGCACGATGCCTTGGCGGTCAAGGGGCCATGGGTGAAAACGCCGAGCCCAAGGACGGGCAACCGGCCCGCATCTGAGAGCGCGGTTTGCCCAGAGATGCCCGACTGTGGTATCCTGCGCCGATGACGGGGTTGGGTTTTCACACTGGTCCGAGGCCGGTGGCGCGGGGCGCATCGGGCTTTGGGACCGAGGCGCCGGTGGCCATTTCGGTCGTCGTGCCATGTTTCAACGAAGAAGAGAGCTTGCCCGGGCTGCATGCGCGCCTGACCGCCGTTTGCCGCACGCTGGGCCTGGCTTATGAGATCGTGCTGGTCGATGACGGATCGCGGGACGGGACGTGGGCCGAAATCAGTGCGCGGGCCGAAACCGATCCCTGCCTGCGAGGCATCCGGCTGGCGCGCAATCACGGGCACCAGCTGGCGCTGACGGCGGGGTTGGCGGCGGCGCGCGGCGGCAGGGTGATGATGCTCGATGCCGACCTGCAGGACCCGCCCGAGCTCTTGCCTGACATGATGGCGCTGATGGACGAGGGCTATGACGTGGTCTATGGCCGTCGCACCCGCCGCGAGGGCGAAAGTGCGTTCAAGAAAGCCACCGCAAGCCTCTTCTATCGCCTGATCAACCGCCTGTCGGATGTCGAGATCCCAGTCGATGTCGGAGATTTTCGCCTGGTGAACCGCCGGGTGCTGGATGCCTTTCTCGCCATGCCCGAGCGCACGCGCTTTGTGCGTGGCATGTTCGCCTGGCTCGGACACCGCCAGATCGGTCTCGATTATGTGCGCCAGCCGCGGGAGGCGGGCGAGACCAAATATCCGCTCGCCAAGATGGTCCGCTTCGCCGGCGATGCGCTGACCGGCTTCTCCATCGCGCCGCTGCGGCTTGCGACCTTGCTGGCATATGTCTCCTTGGCGGTGGCGGCGGGTTTGGCATTCTACGTGCTCAGTGCGCATCTGGCGGGACAGACCCTGCAGGGCTGGACCTCGATCCTGCTGGCAATCGCGTTCTTCTCGGGCATCCAGCTGCTCACCCTCGGGATCATCGGAGAGTATCTCGGGCGGCTCTATGTGGAGAGCAAGGAGCGCCCGCTGTTCCTGGTTGCCGAGACGATCGGCGGGGAAACCCCCGCGCGCGCCAACACTATCGAGCGGGCGCGTGCCTGATGGGACGAGGGTCTCTCTATCGGTGAGCGTCGCCCGTCTGCTCAAGCTCGCGCTGGTTTGGGCCATAGTGTCCGGCGTATTTGTCGTGCTGATCCCCTCGCAATTGGCCGATCCCTTCATCCGGGCCGATGACTTCCCGGCGATCCTGCGCCAGCCCGAGCTCTTCTACCCAAAGACCTTGTCCGAGGGGCGCTGGATCAACTGGCTGTGGATGCACCGCCCGGTCGCGGGCGATCCCCGGGCGCTCTATCTCCTCTATCTCGCGCTCTGGGCGCTGTTCGCGGCGACCGTGGCGCTGTCGGTGATGCGCGAGGTGCGCTGGCCTGTGCTGCCGGCCTTGGTCGGGGTGGCGATGGCCGTGATGCCAGGGGCCGCTCTCCTGTCGCTGTGGTTCGGGACGCTGCTGCCACTCGGGCTGCTGCTCGCGATCTTCGGCGGAGTGGTGCTGGCGGGCTCGGCCCAGACGGTCGAGCGCTCCATGCTGGCCATCATCCCGCTCGTGCTGCTCTGCCACAGCACCGCGCCGCTCTTGATGCTGGTGGCCGCCGCGGCGGGCGCGCGGCCGCATCCCGGCGGCTGGAGCGGGCTGCGCCTGGCGGTCGCCTTCGTGCTGGGGCTGGCGCTTGGCCTGGGCCTGATCGCTCTGCTGAATGGCCTCTGGCACGGGGTCTGGGGCATGCGCGTCTCCGAATGGCGCGCGGGCAATCCCTTTGACGGGCCCGAGGATCTGGGGCCAAACGCCGCCCAGATCGCCCTGTCGCTCCAGACGATGGCCGGCGCGATGTTCCTGGGCCAGCCGGTGCTGATGGCAACGGCCGCGTTCTTGGTGCTGGCGGCGGGGCTTGGCCTGCTCGGCGCGCGACGGGAGGCGCGGGCGGCGGTCGGACGGGTCCTGCTGGCGCTGGCGCTTTCGTTCAGCATTGCGCTGGTCCACATGATGCAGAGCGGAGTGGCCTGGCCGCCGCGCGCCTTTGGCTTCCTATGGGCCGGATTGGTTCTGATCGCGGCCCTTGCCATGGCCGAGGCGCGAGGGCCGCGACGGCTGGTGCCAGGCGCCATGCTGGCGCTTTTGGCGGCCACAGGTGGCACGGTCTGGTCGCTCTGGATCGAAGGGCCGCCCGCCACCTGGCAGCGCTGGTCCAAGACGCTGAGCCAAAATGTGCAAGCGCTGAGCGACATGCCGGCGCCGGTGCTGCTGATCGACGGCGATCTCCACAGTGTGCCCGAGGCGCAGGTGCTGTTCGAGTCCTACGGCCTTGCGGGCCGATTGCGCCTCACGGGCGAGATCACGCTTCGGCTCTGTCGGCCCTATCGCCCACGCTATTGGCACGTGGGTGAGGCCGCGCTCATCGACGACGTCCAGGTCGACCGGGCGCTGTGTGACCGCCATCGCTCGGCCCTCAACGCCTTGCCTGTGCATCCCGGACCAGGAGCGCTCGCGCCCCTCGCCCCAGGCGTCGTCGCGTTGCGATTGCCGCGGGTCTCGGCTGGCAGTCCCTGAGGCGCCGGCTCGCACGCGGACAGGCGATGTGATACACCTCGCACCAGGGGTTGTGAGCGAGCGAAAGGCCATGGGCGAGACGACTGCACCGGCGCCGGGGGCCTTGTGGCGCATGGTACATATTGCGGTAATTGCGGCCATTTTGCTGGTCGGGTTTCGGCTGCTGATCCCAGCACAGTTCATCGATCCCTTCGTGCGTCACGACGACTATCTCGCGCTGAACCCCGAACCTGGGCTCTATTATTGGAAGACGCTGGCCAAGGGGCGGTGGATCACCTGGCTGTGGACCTTGCGCAGTGCGCCGACCGATCCGGTCGTGGTGTGGTGGCTCTATCTCGGTATCTGGTGCACAGGCGCCGCCGCCATCGCAGTTGGTGTGTTTCGTGCCGACCGCTGGCCGTTTCGCGCGCTGCTGGCGGCCGCCGCAATCGCGCTGATGCCGCAGGCTGCGGATATCTCGACCTGGTTTGCCGCGACCGCGCCCGCATCGGCCGGAGTGACGCTGATGGCGCTGCTTGCGTGCCTCGGGCCGGTCCGAGCGGTCTATACCGGCCTCTTCGTGCTGGTGCCGGCCACCTTGATGGCGCATTCGAGCTATCCGCTGCTGGTTTTGCTCGCCGCCGCACTCGCCGCCGATTGGCGCGGGGATCGCCATGCCTGGATCCGGCTCCCGGCGGCCTTCTTGGCCGCACTGATGCTCAGCATTGCCATGATCATCGGTCTGAACGGCCTGGTGCACGATCGGTTCGGCATCGATGCCGGCAGCTGGATGGAGGAAAACCCGGTCCAGGGAGTGGGCGATCTGCTCGTCAATCTCGAATTCGCCCTGGGCTGGCTGCTGAAGACCTTGGCGCTGATGTCGAATGGCCAGGCGGCGATTGGGGTCATGCTGCTGATCTTGGCGGCCGTCGCCCTCACGCTTGCGGGAGTGCGGTCGCCGCGCCGGGCCTTGCCGGTGCTGAGCTCCGCCATCTTGGCCATGGCCATCGGAGCAGCACCAGCCGTGCTGGACGGGGTCGACACACCCTCGCGCGCCACGGGCTTTCTCTGGCTCGCGATCATCGGCGCCTTTGCTCTGGCCATCGCCACAGTCAGGCGCCCCGCCCGACGGATGATCTTCATCGCCGGTCTGGTGGTGCCCTCGCTCGGCGCAACGATCTTCTGGCACAAGCTCTACGAGGATCTGCTGGCGCCTTATCAGCACATCAGCCGGGCAATTGCAGAGCAAGTCGTCGCACAGTCCCAAGGGCCTCCCAGCACCGTGGTTCTTTGGGGCCAAGTCCACGGACTGCCTTCAACCGAGGCGCTGCAGTTCTCTCATGGGTTGATCTTCCGGCTCCAGCGACTGACCGGCGCGCGCACGGTCGTCTGCGCGGTGCAAAGCAACGACACGCTCAAATTCGTCGAGACCGATCAGAACATCGAGACCGCGCCCCAATACGGCGCGTGGATCCGGGCGCGTCGCATCACCGAGGGCATCTGCGATCGCTGGGCGCGGCCCGTTTGGCAGCTGCCCGTCTATCCCGCCAAGGGATGGATCGGCCCGCTCGCCCCCGGGGTCGTCGGCATCCGGTTGCCGAGCGTCAACATGGCGGATGTGCCGCCATGATCTCGGCGTGGTCTGCGCTGCTCAGAAATCGATCGCGAGGCCGTTTTTCTCCCAATCGCCAAAGCGGGTGGGTTCGGGCCCCTCGCGGCCTCCGACTTCCTTGGGATCGCGCGCCGCAGCATTGCCCTCTTCCGCCGCGAACTGGCGACGCTCATCGGCCTCGGCCAGGGCTCGTTCGGCCGCCTGGCGAATACGCTCTTCTACCTTGCGCGCGTCCATCCTATATCTCCGCGGGTCCCTTTCGTCTGATATGGACCGCCCTGGGCGCCGGGGCAAGCTGAGAGGCCCGCGCATGAACTATGCCAAGACTGCCCTGTTGCTGGCCGCCATGACGGCCCTGTTCCTGACCATCGGCTGGCTGATGGGCGGTGTGGCTGGGGCGGGCATCGCGTTGGTGTTCGCCCTCGGCACCAATGCTTGGGCGTGGTGGAACTCGGACAAGATGGCCCTGCGCATGCACAATGCGCGCGAGGTCGATGCCCGGATGGCCCCTGATCTCTACCGCATGGTTGAGGAGCTTTCGCGCAATGCCGGCCTGCCGATGCCCAAGGTCTTTGTGATCGAGGAGGACCAACCCAACGCCTTTGCCACCGGGCGCAATCCGGAGAATGCCGCGGTTGCCGCGACGACCGGGATCCTGCGCCAGCTCTCGCGTGAGGAATTGGCGGGCGTGATGGCCCATGAACTCGCCCATATCCAGAACCGCGACACGCTGATCATGACGATCTCGGCCACGGTCGCCGGCGCCATCGGCATGCTTGCCCAGTTCGGCATGATGTTCGGCGGCGGGCGGGGCCGAGGCGCGCTCGGCATCGTCGGCATGCTGCTGGCAGGCATTCTGGCAGGCCTCGCGGCGTCGCTGATCCAGATGCTGATCAGCCGCACCCGCGAATACGCAGCCGATCGGCGGGGCGCGGAGATCTGCGGCAATCCGCTCTGGCTCGCCTCGGCGCTGGCAAATCTCTCGGGCGGGGCCGCCCGGGCCGAGATGGCCACCGCCGAGCGCCATCCCGAGACCGCGCATCTGTTCATCGTCAACCCGCTGGCGGGCAAGCGCTTCGACAGCCTGTTTTCGACCCATCCGGCCATGCCGAACCGAATAGCAGCTCTCGAGGAGCAGGCGGCCGAGATGGGCATCGGTCCCGGTCGCACCGCGCCCACAGGCCCGGCCAGCCCGGATACGAGCCGCACCTGGGGCACGCCCAGCACCCGATCCAAACCGCGGAGCCCCTGGGCGTGACGCGCGCGGCGCGCGGCGCCTCCCGGTCAAAGCGCTCTGACGCCACATCGGCCACACCCGGGCTGGCTGCTCGGCTCGGCGCGGTTGCATCGGTCGCCGCCGTGCTGGACCGCGGGCGCATCCCGGATGCCGCCGCGCAGGCAGGCGAGCCCAAGGAGCGGGCCGAGGCCCGCGCCCTGGCCGACCTGACCTTTCGGCATCTGGCCGAGATCGATGCGGTTCTGGCCGATCGTATCCCCCGGATGCCGCGACCTCCAGTGAGCCACATTCTCCGCGTGATGGCAGCCGAGCTGATCTATCGCCCGGGCGGCGCTCATGCCGCTGTCGATCTGGCGGTGCGCCAAACCAAAGGCGCCGGCGCTACCAAGCTGGCGGGCCTGGTGAACGCCGTCGGGCGCAAGATCGCCACCGAGCCCACGCCTCCGACCCTGGCGCCGCTCAAACGCCTGCCGGGTTGGATGGCGGACCGTCTGGTGGCCGATTGGGGCCGCGCCAAGGCGGCTGCCATAACCGAGGCGCAGAGGCCAGTACCGCCCACGGATCTGACGCTTCGGGACCCATCAGCGGCCGAGGAGTTCAGCGCGCTCTTGGGAGCCGAGACCCTGCCGACGGGCGGCCTGCGCCTGGCCGAGCGACCGCAGATCAGCGCGCTGCTCGGCTTCGAGGACGGTGCCTGGTGGGTCCAGGATGCAGCCGCCAGCCTGCCAGCCACCCTGGTGCCAGAGCCCGAGACCAAGCGCGTGCTCGATCTGTGCGCAGCCCCAGGGGGTAAGACGCTCCAGCTCGCCGCAGCAGGCGCCTTTGTAACGGCGCTCGACATCTCGGCCGAACGCATGGCGCGGCTCGAGGAGAACCTTGCGCGGACGCGCCTCACCGCCCAGACGGTCGTCAGCGATGCCTTGGACTGGCGGCCCAACGCCCCGTTCGACGCCATTTTGCTGGACGCGCCCTGCTCGGCCACCGGAACCATGCGCCGGCACCCAGATCTGCCCCATCGCAGCAAACCGGCGGCGCTCAAGGACCTCCTCGCGCTCCAGCGCCGCTTGCTCGAGCGGGCTTGGGACTGGCTCAGGCCCGGCGGCGTGCTGGTCTATGCTACCTGCTCGCTCTTGCGCGCCGAAGGCGAGGACCAGGCCGCCGCCTTCCGTGCGCGATCCGGCGCAGCACCGCTGGCCACACCTACGACGGGGCCCTTCGCCACCGCCGAGGGCGATATCCGTACCCGTCCGGACATGTGGGCCGAGCGCGGCGGGCTCGACGGCTTCTTCGCCGCGCGCTTCCTCAAGCCGGCCTGAGCCGCCCAAGCGCGGCACCTGGCCACTGGATCGCGCCGGCAATAGACGCTAGGCCCCGTCGCAGGAGCCATCAGCCTTGGGGAGCCTATCCATGCCCGCCGATCCCTTACCCGTGCGCACTGCCCTGTTGTCCGTCTCGGACAAGACCGGCCTGGTCGATCTGGCCCGCCAACTGACCGCGGCCGGAGTGCGCCTGGTCTCGACCGGCGGCACGGCACGCGCGCTCCGCGAGGCGGGGATCGGTGTGCGCGACGTCTCCGAGATCACCGAGTTCCCCGAGATGATGGGCGGACGGGTCAAGACGCTTCACCCGATGATCCATGGTGGATTGCTGGCGGACCGGTCCGATCCTGCGCATCTGGCCGCGATGGAGGCCCATGGCATCCCGTCCTTCGATCTGCTGGTGGTGAACCTCTATCCCTTCGAGGCGACGCTGGCGCGTGGGGCAGCCTTTGACGAATGCGTCGAGACCATCGACATTGGCGGCCCGGCGATGATCCGTGCGGCGGCCAAGAACCATGCCAGCGTGGC
Organism: Pseudomonadota bacterium; assembly: GCA_039187815.1. GTDB lineage: Bacteria > Pseudomonadota > Alphaproteobacteria > Rhodobacterales > Rhodobacteraceae > Thermohalobaculum. Next base: position 34,730 of record JBCCZI010000013.1, read on the forward strand.
CGTCGTGACCGATCCACAGGACTATGCCCCCGTGCTGGCCGAGATCGCGGCAGGCGGCACCACGGCGGCGACACGCCGGCGCCTGGCGGCCACGGCCTACGCGCGCACCGCCGCCTATGACGCCGCGATTGCCGGGTGGATGGCGCGCGAGACCGAGGCGCCCTGGCCGCGGCGCACAGCGCTGGCGGGCCGGCTGGCCGAGGTGCTGCGCTATGGCGAGAACCCCCATCAGGAGGCCGGGTTCTACCTGGACGGCACGGCTCGGCCGGGCGTCGCCACAGCGACCCAGGTGCAAGGCAAGGCGCTCAGCTACAACAACATCAACGACACCGATGCGGCCTATGAGCTGATGGCGGAGTTCCCAGCCAATGACGGGCCCGCCTGTGTGATTGTGAAACACGCCAATCCTTGCGGCGTGGCGAGGGGCGCGAGCCTGGCCGAGGCCTATGGGCGCTCCTATGACTGCGACCGCGTCTCGGCCTTTGGCGGCATCGTTGCGCTGAACGCGCCGGTGGACGGGCCGGTGGCGGAGGCCATCACCCAGATCTTCACCGAGGTGGTGATCGCCCCCGGCGCCGATGACGACGCGCGCGCGCTGTTCGCGAAGAAGCCAAGTCTGCGGCTGTTGGTGACCGATGGGCTGCCGGATCCAGACGAGCCGCGTCGGGTGTTGCGCCCCGTTTCGGGCGGGTTTCTGTGGCAGGATGCGGATACCGGCCATGTGGCACCACCCGATCTGCGGATTGTCACGCAGCGGGCGCCGAGTGCCGAAGAGTTCGCCGATCTCCTCTTTGCTTGGCGGGTGGCCAAGCATGTGAAATCGAACGCCATCGTCTATGCCAAAGGCCGGGCCACGGTCGGCATCGGCGCGGGTCAGATGAGCCGGGTCGACAGCGTCCGCATCGCCGCGCGCAAGGCGGAGGATATGGCCGAGGCCCTAGGCTTGGCTGAGGCGCCGACGCTCGGCTCGGCGGTTGCCTCGGATGCATTCTTTCCGTTCGCCGACGGTCTCGAGGCGGCGGCCAGAGCTGGCGCGCGCTCGGTCATCCAGCCCGGCGGCTCAAAGCGCGACGACGAGGTGATCGCCGCCGCCGATGCCGCCGGTCTCGCCATGGTCTTCACCGGCATGCGCCATTTCCGGCACTGAGCCGGGGAGCCGCCTCAGTTGCCGGCGGCCTCCATCTTGCGGCTGGCCAACGCCCGTTCGAGCCAGCCGAGCTCCATCTCGGGCACCGATTTCAGCAAGAGATCGGTGTAGTCGTCGAAGGGCGGCGCGAGCACCTTGCTCTTGGGCCCAAAGCGCACGACACGGCCCTTGTACATCACGGCGATGCTGTCCGAGATCTCGCGCACTGTGGCGATGTCGTGGGTGATGAAGAGATAGCTGACATTGGTCTCGCGCTGGAGATCCATCAGCAGCTTGAGGATCCCCTCGGCCACCAAAGGGTCGAGCGCCGAGGTGGGCTCGTCGCATAGGATCAGCTCGGGTTTGGCAGCCAGCGAGCGGGCGATGCAGACGCGCTGTTTCTGGCCGCCCGAGAGCTCGGCCGGATAGCGATCGGCAAAGCCGGTGCCCATCTCGATCTGGTCGAGCAGTTCCGAGACCCGCTTTGCCTTCTCGGACCCGCCCATGCCGAAGTAAAAGCTGAGCGGGCGGCCGATGATCTCGGCCACCGTCTGGCGCGGGTTCATGGCCGTGTCGGCCATCTGGTAGATCATCTGGATCTGGCGGAGCTGTTCTTTCGAGCGGCCCTTCAGCGCGGGTGGCAGCGGCTCTCCCTTGAACAGCACCTCACCCTTTGAGGGCGGCAAGAGCCCCGTGATCACCCGCGCCGTGGTGGACTTGCCCGATCCGGACTCGCCGACCACCGCCAGCGTTTGGCCCTTGGGCAGGTGCATGGTGACATCGAACAACACCTGCAACCCCGCGCCATAGGCCGCGTCGATCCGGTTGAGCCGCAACAACGCGCCCGACTGGTCTTCGGCCTCGGGCTTGATGTCCGAGCGAATCGAGAGCAGCTCCTTGGTGTACTGCTCGCGCGGCGCTTCGATCATCTGCTTCACATCGCCGTATTCGATGGTGTTGCCGTGGCGGAGCACCATGATGTCGTCCGAGATCTGCGCCACCACCGCAAGGTCGTGGGTGATGTAGATCGCAGCGACCCCGGTCTCCTCGATCGCGCGCTTGATGGCCGCCAGCACGTCGATCTGAGTGGTCACGTCAAGCGCCGTGGTCGGCTCGTCGAACACGATGAGATCCGGCTGCGGGCAGAGCGCCATGGCCGTCATGGCCCGCTGGAGCTGTCCGCCCGAGACCTGGTGCGGGAAGCGATCGCCAAAGGTCTCGGGGTTCGGCAGACCGAGGATCTTGAAGAGATGCTTGGCCCGCTCCATGGCCTGCGAGCGCGGCATGATCCCGTGGCGTAGCGTCGCCTCGATGACCTGCTCGCCGAGCTTGTGCGCTGGGTTGAAGGCGGCCGCCGCCGACTGCGCCACATAGGTCACGCGCCGCCCGCGCAGCGACCGGATGCCCGAGGGGCGGTATTTGAGGATGTCCTCACCGCCCAGGAACACCTCCCCACCCGTGATGCGCACCTGGCCGCGGCCATAGGCCAACGAGGCGAGGCCGATGGTTGACTTGCCCGCCCCGGACTCGCCGATCAGCCCCAGCACCTTGCCCTTCTCGAGCGTGAAGCTGACGCCTTTGACGATCTCGATATCCTTAGGGTCCTCGCCCGGCGGGAAGATGGTCGCACCGATCTTCAGGCCTCGGACGTCCAGCAGGGTGTCGCTCATCCCCGGCCTCCTTTCAGACTGGAGGTGCGATTCAGCATCCAGTCCACCACCATGTTCACACAGACCGCCAAGATCGCGATCGCCGCCCCAGGGTAGAGCGCGGCCGGCACCAGGAAGATGATCCCGTCCTTGTTGTCTTTGACCATCCCGCCCCAATCGGCCGCCGGCGGCTGGATGCCGAGACCGAGGAACGACAGCGTCGAGAGGAACAGCACCGCAAAGGCAAAGCGCAGGCCGAACTCGGCGATCAGCGGGGTCAGCACATTGGGTAGGATCTCCTTGAAGATGATCCAGCCCCAGCCCTCACCGCGCAGGCGGGCCGCTTCGACGAAGTCCTGCACCACCACATCGACTGCCACCGCGCGGCCCAGGCGATAGACGCGGGTCTGGTCGATGATGGCCATCACCCCGATCAGGATGAAGATGTTCTGGGGCAGCGCCGCTAGCACAACCAGCGCAAAGATCAGCGTCGGGATCGCCAGCAGCATGTCGTTCACACGACTGAGCACCTGGTCGGTCCAGCCGCCCACCACCGCCGCGGTGAAGCTGAGCAGCATACCGATCGAGAAGCTGAGGATCGAGGCCGCCAGCGCCACCGCGATCGTCGTCTGCGCCCCATAGATCAGGCGCGAGAGCATGTCGCGCCCAAGATTGTCCGTGCCGAGCCAGAACGCGCCCGAGGCCGGCTCCCACACATCGCCGACGATTTCACGCTCGCCATAGGGCGCAATCAGGCCGGCAAAGACCGCACAGAACAGGAAGATGCCGCAGCCGATCACACCGAACTTGGCACTGAAGGGCATGGATTTGAAGAGCTCTACCATGGGATCACTTCGGATGACGCAGGCGGGGATTGGCGAGGATCGACCCCACATCCGCCATCATGTTGAGAACGATGTAGACGCCGGCAAAGACGATGCCGCAGGCCTGCACCACCGGCATGTCGCGCACCGTCACCGCATCGACGAAGTACTGGCCCATGCCGGGGTAGGCAAAGATCACCTCGACCACGACGACGCCGACCACCAGATAGGCGAGGTTCAGCGCCACCACGTTGATGATCGGTGCCACCGCGTTCGGGGCCGCGTGCTTCCAGATGATCCGGAACATCGGCAGGCCCTTGAGCTCGGCGGTCTCGATAAAGGCGCTCTCGAAGAGGTTGATGATGGCGGCACGCGTCATGCGCATCATATGCGCGATCACCACCACCACCAGCGTCATGGCAGGCAGGAAGACCATTTGCAGGTTCGCAAAGAACCCGTCCGACCAGTTGGGGATGATCGGCGGGCCGTCTCCGATGCCAAACTGCAGCGCAAAGAAGAAGATGAAGAGATAGCCGACGAAGAACTCGGGCATCGAGATCGCGATCAGGCTGAGGATGTTGATCAGCCGGTCCGGCAGCTTGTCGCGGAACAGCACCGCCAGCATGCCGAGCAGGATCGACAGCGGCACCGCCACGATCGCAGCAACCGCGGCCAGGAACAGGGTGTTCGCCAGGCGCTTGCCGAGCTGCTCGTTGACGGAGGCGTTGTTGGCCCAGCTCTGGCCGAAATCGCCGGTCAGCACGCCGCCCAGCCATTCGAGATAGCGCACGATCACGGGCCGATCGAGGCCCAGCTCCTCGCGGATGTTGGCGACCGCCTCTGGCGTCGCGCTTTGGCCGAGGAAGTTTTGGGCAAAGTCGCCGGGAAGCGCCTCGACCCCGATGAACAGCAGCGCCGAAATGGCAAGGATCAAAAGTGCGCCGATCCCGAGCCGCTTGAGGATGAGCACCATCACGGGCGAGAGCCCTGTCGGTGCCGTCGTGCTGCCTGCCATCTTGTTCCCCCTGACCGGCGTCGAAACGAAAAGAGGCGGCCCCCTGTGGCGCCGCCTCGAGCCGGATCAGGCCGAGAGCCAGGTCCGTGTGCCGATATAGCCGTTCGACATGCCGCCGGCCGGGTCGGTGACCTGGCCTTCCAGCTTGTCGGTGGCCGCGTCGATAAAGTCATTGAACATCGGCAGAATCAGGCCGCCCTCGTCGTGGAGCATGGTGCCCATCTGGGTGTAGATCTCCTTGCGGCGCACCTGGTCCAGTTCGCCACGCGCCTCGATCAGCAGCTTGTCAAAATCGTCGCGCTTCCAGCGGGTGTCGTTCCAATCGGCCGAGGAGAAATAGGCGACCGAGTACATCTGGTCCTGGGTCGGGCGGCCGCCCCAGTACGAGACGCAGAAGGGCTGGGCGTTCCAGACATTCGACCAATAGCCATCGGCCGGCTCGCGCTTGACCTCGAGCGGGATGCCCGCGGCCTGGCAGGTCTGTTGATAGAGCACCGCCGCGTCCTCGGCGCCCGGGAAGGCCGCGTTCGACGTGCGCAGCACGATCGGCCCGTCATGGCCCGACTTCTTGTAATGGAAGGCGGCCTTGTCAGTGTCGAACTCGCGCTGGGGGATCGCCTCGGGGAACAGCGCATAGGCGCCGTTGATCGGGAAGTCGTTGCCGACAGAGCCGTAGCCGTCGAGGATCTTGTCCACCAGCTCCTGGCGGTTCACCGCGTATTTCAACGCGAGGCGCAGGTCGTTGTTGGTGAAGGGCTCGGTGTCGATGTGGTTGATGAACACATAGTGCCCGCGGCCCGAGACGTTGTTGATCGCCATGCCCGGCGCACGCTTGAGCAGCGCCACGGTCTTGGGCGAGACGCGATTGATCGCGTGCACCTTGCCCGAGGTCAGCGCCGCGGTCCGTGCGGTGTCGTCGTTGATGACCAAATAGGTCACGCTGTCATAGTGGCCCCAGTCGCCATTCCAATGGCCGTCATATTTGACCGCCACGTGGCGCACGCCGGCCTCGTTGACCTCGACCTTGTAGGGCCCGGTCGCGATGCCCGCATCCGGTGCATCGACACCGCCGTTCGGCTGGATGATCAAGTGATAATCCGACAGCAGGAAGGGCAGATCGGCGTTCGCGGTCTCGAGCTTGACGATCAGCGTGTCGCCCTCGGCCGAAAAGTTGTTGCCGATGGTCTTCAGGATACCGAGGGCGCCCGATTTGGTCTCTTCGCCCGCATGGCGCTGCAGCGTCTGGACCACGTCCTCGGCGGTCAGCTCTTTGCCATTGTGGAAGGTCACGCCCTGGCGGATCTTGAAGGACCAGGTCTTGGCATCCGACGAGGCCTCCCAGCTTTCGGCCAACATGGGCTGGGCACTGCCATCATTGGGGTCGGTATAGACCAGGGTCTCGCCCCAGGTTTTGCCCCAGTTGTGCGGCACCTGGCTGGCGAAGGTGGCCGGGTCCAGGCTGTCGGACGTGGCGCCGCCGGCATTGCCGAGGATCAGATCGCCGCCCTTGACCGGGTTGGCGCGGGCGACCGAGCCCAGCAGCTGGCTGGCAGCGGTTGTGGTCAGGCCCAGCGCCGCAGCACGGCCCATGAAAGCGCGGCGGCTCAACTCGCCCCGCACGACCTTCCGGCCGAGATGGTTCAGTTCGTCACTCATGATACGTTTTCCCCGTTGGTCGTATGTCGACGATTGGATTGTCGTTTTTGCTTGCCTTCACTCTGCCGCCGCCGTTCGCGGCTTACAAGCCCGAATGGCCCCAAATGGCATTGCGGGGCCTTGCACCCTTCCCCTGGGTCGCGAGTTTCGCTATTTCGCGGGTTTCGAGGGGGATGCCCTCTGCAATCATCAGTTCAGGGAGCCCGTCGATGAGCGCCAAGCCCAAGATCATCCTCACCCGGAAATGGCCCGCCAAGGTCGAGGCGGTGCTGGCCGGGCGCTTTGAGGTCAGCCTCAACACTGCCGACAAGGCGATGAGCCCGGGCGAGCTGCGGGCGGCGCTGAACCTCTATGATGCCGTCTGCCCGACGGTGACGGACAAGATGGGACAGGATGTGCTTGAGCACCCGGCACGGGCCAAGATGCTGGGCAATTTCGGCGTAGGCTTCAACCACATCGACACCGAGGCGGCCAAGTCCGCGGGGCTGGTCGTTACCAACACGCCGGGCGTGCTGACCGATGCGACGGCCGACATCGCGCTGACACTGATGCTCAACACCATGCGCCGGACCCATGAGGGCGAGACCATGCTGCGAGCCGGCGAGTGGACCGGCTGGCGGCCGACCCAGCTGATGGGCACCTCGCCCCAGGGCAAGACGCTTGGCATCATCGGCATGGGCCGGATCGGCAAGGCCATGGCCAAGCGCTGCCACCACGCGCTGGACATGAACGTCGTCTTCTACGATGCCTTCCCCGTTGCCGATGCGGGCGTGCCAGCGGAACAGCTCGAGACGGTGGATGCCGTGCTCGAGCGGGCCGATGTGGTCTCGCTCCACTGCCCCGGCGGCGGCGAAAACATCCACCTGATCAACGCCGCGCGCCTGTCCAAGATGAAGCCGACGGCTTTCCTGGTGAACTCGGCCCGCGGCGACATCATCGACGAGGCGGCTCTGGTGGCGGCGCTCGGCGAGGGTCAGATCGCCGGCGCCGGCCTCGACGTCTTCGAGCGCGAGCCGACGATCACCGAAGCGCTCAAGGGTATGACCAATGTCTGCCTGCTGCCGCATCTCGGCTCGGCCACCACCGAGACCCGCGAGGCCATGGGCATGACCGTGGTCGCGAACCTGATCGCCTATTTCGAAGGCCGCGAGCCGCCCAACCGCGTGGCCTGACCGCCCAAAGGCGCCCTCCCGACGCTTTGCGCGCCCAGTGCGCCATATTGCGGTTCCATTCCCCGAGCGAGACGCTAGGGTGCCGGCCACACAGGCCGCCAAGCGGCGGTGTGAGCAACAAGGGAGTGCACCATGAACAAAGTTTTCAAAACAGGTCTGGTGGCCACGTGTCTGATGGCCTTTGGCGCCGAAGCGCTGGCCGTGGAATGGAACGTCTCGGTCTGGGGCAAGCGCCGCGCCTTCACCGAGCACATCCACAAGCTCGACGATCTGCTGCGTGAGAAGACCGGCGGCGAATTCACGCTGAACATCTCCTATGGCGGCCTCTCCAAGAACCGCGAGAACCTCGACGGCATCTCGATCGGCGCCTTCGAGATGGCGCAGTTCTGTGCCGGCTATCACCGGGACAAGAACCCGACGATCACGGTGCTTGAGCTGCCCTTCCTCGGTGTCTCGACGCTGGAGCAGGAAGTCGCCGTCGCCCGCGCCGTCTATGAGCACCCGGCCACCCAGGCGGATCTGGCCCGCTGGAACGCCAAGCTGCTGATGACCTCGCCGATGCCGCAATACAATGTGGCCGGTGTGGGCGACGCGCCGACGGGCCTCGACAGCTTTGAGGGCATGCGCATCCGGGCGACCGGCGGCCTTGGCCAGGCCTTCCAGACCGTCGGCGCGACCCCGACCTCGGTGACAGCGACCGAAGCCTATGGTGCACTCGAGAGCGGTGTGGTCGACAGTGTTGCCTTTGCCCAGCACGCGCATCTGTCGTTCCGCACCATCGACATCGCCAAATGGTGGACGACCAACCTCAACCCCGGCACGGTGAACTGCCCGGTGGTGGTGAACATCGACGCCTACGACGCCCTGTCGGATGAGCACCGCGCGGCGCTTGACAGCTCGATCGAGGGCGCGATCGCCCACTACCTCCAGAACTACGGCAAGCTGCTGGAGAAGTGGGAGTCGATCCTGTCCGAGAAGGGTGTGCAGAAGGTCGACTTTGCCGCCGATGACATCGCGGCGTTCAAGGCCAAGGCCGCCGATCCGATCCGCGCCAAGTGGATCGCGGATATGGAGGCACAAGGCCTGCCGGGCCAGGAGCTCTACGACCTGACGCAAAAGACGCTGGCCGGCCTGAACTGAGCCGCCTGACGACACCGGACCCGGCGGCAGAGCTGGCGGGTCCGACCTTGGGAGGGGGCCCATGGCAGAAGCCAACGTCCGATCCGATGACAGCGCCGCGAGCCGCGCCGATCGCGGGCTCTGGCGCCTCGAGAGCGCGCTGACGCTGCTCTCGGGGCTGCTGATCCTGGCGGTGATGCTGCTCTCGGTCACCAACATCCTGGGGCGCAAGCTGTTCGATCTGCCGGTCCCGGGCTTTGTCGACTGGATGGTCACGGCGGTGCCGGTGATCGCCTTTCTCGGCCTCTCGGCCTGCCAGCGCGTGGGCGGTCACATTCGCATGGACATCCTGGTGGGCCAGCTCAAGGGCCGCGGGCTGTGGCTGTTCGAGCTGGTGAGCGTCATCCTCATGCTGCTGCTGACCTTGGTGCTGATCTGGGGCTCGTGGCTGCATTTCGGGCGTAGCTTCGACTGGAACGCGCCGCTGTTCAGCCGCGACAGCACCATCGACATCAACCTGCCGGTCTGGCCCGTGAAGCTGATCGTGCCGCTGATGCTGGCGCTGCTGGCGGTGCGCCTCGGTCTGCAGGCCTGGGCGTATTGGCGCGCGCTGGCCAGTGGCGAGGCGCGCCCCGTCGCCGTCCCGCTGATCGAGACCGCTGCCGAGCAGGCTGCCAACGAGGCCGAGACCGTCTCGGGCGCCGAGCCCGACACCGATGCGGGCGCCGGTCCGAACACAAATCACGAGCCGCGCCAATGACCACCATCGACACCGCGATCCTTTTGGCGGGCGTGCTGATCGTGCTGGTGCTGCTTGGCATGCGCGTGGCGTTTGCAACGGCGCTCATCGGCTTTCTCGGGCTGTTCCTGGTCTTTGCCATCGACAAGAACCAGGGCGTCGAGCGCGGCTTCATGACGGCGCTGAAGATCGCTGGCCAGGTGCCCCATTCCAAGATGAGCACCCATGTGCTCAGCCTGATCCCCACCTTCATCCTGATCGGCTATCTCGCCTATTACGCCGGGCTGACCAAGGCGCTGTTCGAGGCGGCCAAGCGTTGGGTCGGCTGGCTGCCGGGGGGGCTCGGCGTCTCCACGGTCTTCGCCACGGCGGGGTTCGCGGCGGTCTCGGGCGCTTCGGTCGCCACATCGGCGGTGTTTGCGCGCATCGCCATCCCCGAGATGCTCAAGCTAAACTATGACAAGCGCTTTGCCGCAGGGGTGGTCGCCGCGGGCGGCACGCTCGCCTCGCTGATCCCGCCTTCGGCGATCCTGGTGATCTATGCCATCATCACTGAGAGTTCGGTTGGCCAGCTTCTGATGGCGGGCTTTCTGCCGGGCCTCGTGTCGGCCCTGATCTATGGCGCCCTGGTCGTGGGTCTCGCAAAATGGCGCCCCGATCTCGGCCCGCCGGTGCGCGGCTATACCTGGGGTCAGCGGTTCGAGAGCCTGCCCGGCGCCATCCCGATCCTGTTTGTCGTCTTCATCATCATCTTCTGCATCTATGGCGGCTGGGGCACACCGACCGAGGCGGGCGCGCTCGGCGCCTTTGTGGTGCTCTGCATGGCGCTGGCCAAGGGGATGCGCTGGGGCCAGCTCTCGGGCGCGCTGATCGAGAGCGCCAAGCTCACGGCCATGATCTTCACGATGATCTGGGGCGTGCTGATCTATGTGCGCTATCTCGGGTTCGCGGATCTGCCCGGCGCCTTTGCCGACTGGATCGCGGGGCTCGAGCAGTCGCCCATGCTGACGCTGATGATGATCCTCGGCGCCTATGTGGTGCTGGGCATGTTCATGGACGCGATCGGCATGCTGATCCTCACCCTGCCCATCACCTTTCCGGCCGTAATCGCGCTGAATGGCGGCGAGAACGTCACGGCGGCCGAGAGCACGCTTGGCATGTCCGCGGACCAGTGCGCCATCTGGTTCGGCATCATCGTGGTGAAGATGGCCGAGCTCTGTCTGATCACGCCGCCAATAGGGCTCAATTGCTATGTGGTGGCCGGGGTCGCGGGCGAGCGCCACGGCATCAGCGTGCAGGACGTCTTCCGCGGCGCCTCGCCCTTCTTCCTGGCCGATGCGGCGACGGTGGCGGTGCTGATCGCCTTCCCGGGCATCGTGCTCTGGCTGCCGAGCCTCGTGCATGGGTGAGCGCGCACCCATCACGCAGCGCAAAGGCCGGACACAGAAACGCTGATTTGCCTCTCTGGCGCGGCTGAGGAACACTGTGCGCACGCGGCACAGGGAGAACCGGCATGTATACGATCACCATTGGCGACAAGGCCTATTCCAGCTGGTCCATGCGCGGCTGGCTGCTGCTGGCGGGCTTTGGGATCCGCTTCGAGGAAGAGCTGGTGCCGATGTACGACCCCGCCTTCGACGCGATGAAGGTCGAGCATGCACCCGCCCGCACCGTCCCGCAGCTCAGCTTTCGCGAGAGCGGGCGGCGCCTGCGCGTCTGGGACACCATCGCCATCGCCGAGACCCTGGCCGAGCGCCATCCCGCCGCCGGCATCTGGCCCCATGACCGGATTCAGCGCACGATCGCGCGCTGCCTGGTGGCCGAGATGCATTCGGGCTTTCCCGTCCTTCGGGGTGTCGCGCCGATGAACATCCATCGCGAGGGCCGTCCGCTGGTCGAGCGGCCCGAGGGGTTGGAGCATGATCTCGACCGGCTCGGCACGCTGTGGACCTGGGCCGTCCAGGAGACGGGCGGGCCATGGCTGGGCGGCGAGGCCTTCTCGGCCGCGGATGCCTTCTTTGCGCCGGTGGCCTCGCGGCTCCACTCCTACGCCTTGATGGACGAGCGCACCCAGCCCTATGCCGAGCGTCTGCTGGCGCATCCAGCCGTCATCCGCTGGTTCGAGGAGGCCCGCGCCACTCCCCGCCGGATCGCGCATTACGAGGAGATCCCGTGACGCCGACGCTGCACCGCTTCGGCTTCTTGCTTGCGATCGGCGCGGTCGCGGTAGCGGCGGCGCAAACCTATCTGCTGCTTGAGACCGAAGGGATGGTCCATTGGCTCGACGATCCGGTGATCACGCTCCGGGTCTCCCGCGTGATGGCCGAGCACGGGGTGCCCTATTTCAACCCGTCCGAGGCGGTGGCCGCCAACACCTCGCTGTTCTGGCCGGTCCTGCTCGCCCCGCTGCATTGGGTGTTTCCCGCGCCCGAGACCGCGCTCTATGCCGCCTTCCTCGGCTCGGGTGCGCTGTGGATTGCGCTCTCGAGTTGGGTGGCGGCCGAGCATGAGAGCCTTGGCGCACGTGTCGCGACGCTGGCCTTTTTGGCGCTCGGCCCCTGGGCGCTGCTCTATGGCGGCTCGGCCTGGGAGCACATTCCGCAATCGGTGGCCGTCACCCTCGGGCTTGTGCTCTATCTCCGCGGGCCCGAGGACCGGGCGACGGCCGTGCGCGCCTTCTGGCCCATCGCGCTGTCCTTCCTGTTCCGCCCCGACAGCGCGGGGCTGATTGGCGGGTTCTGGCTCTTGGCGCTGGCGCGGCTGTCCGCCGAGGAGCGCCGCGGTTTCGTGCTGGCAACCCTGCCGGCGCTCGCGATCCCGTTCGCCTATCTCGCAGTCATGTGGGCGGCTTACGGCGACATCGTGCCCAACACCTATCACCTAAAGGTCGATGATCCACAACTCGGCCTCGCGCGGGGCATCGAGCATCTCTTCAACCCGCGGGGCTCGGGCCCCGTGCCGCTGATGCTGATGCTGTTGCTGCTATGCTGGCGAGGCTTGGGCGCGCGCGGCCAAGCGGTGTTGGGCCTGGCCATCCTGCACACCGGATATGTGGCCGCGGTGGGCGGCGACATCTTCCCGTTCGGCCGCTTCTTCTTGGTGCTGCTGCCCGTGCTGGCACTGCTGTTGATCGGCCAAATCGCCCGCCGCGCCACGGCTCTGCCAGCGCTGGTGCTGGCCGCGATCGCCATCGCATGGCCGCATCTGCACAGCCAGTTCCGCACGGCCAAAGTCGCGTTCGCCGCTGATCTCGAGAGCCAGATGCAGATCTCCCGCATGCTGGCCGAGATCGTGCCGCCCGAGGCAGGCAGCATCGGCTTGCACACGCTCGGCGTCGGCTACCACCTGCCGGAGCACCACATCGTGGACTTTCTGGGCAAGGCCGATCCGGTCATCGCACGCCAACCGGTGAAAGGCGGCCCGATTGGCCACAACAAATGGGACTATCGGCACAGCCTCGGCGCTTATGACGTGGTCGCGGCCCCAGTGCTGGCCGCGGGCCATGCCAAGTTTCTGGCCGGCGAGGCCGAGACCAGGCCGAACGCCTCGGACTGGACGCTGATGGCCGAGGCCTTCACCGCCGCGGACCGCTATGCTTACATCCCGCCCGAACGGTTTTGCTTTTCCTCGGTCTATGGGCTCTATCTGGATCGCGCGCTGCTGCCGGCGCTCGCGGCGCTCGAGACACCTGGCCCAGATGGCACGCCCTGCCTGCGTTAGGCCCCGCGCGACTGGCCCGGCCCAGGGCTATCTCGCGTCATCGCCCGTCGGTGCGATCCCCGTCATCAGGCCCACCGTGGTGCCGACAAAGACGACGCTCAGCACCCCTTGGATGCCGGCGAAAAACCGCGCGACACCGTAAGGCGCGCAATCCCCATACCCCACGGTGGTGAAGGTGATGGCCGAGAGATAGAAGTTTCGCTCCCAGGTCGGGATGCAGTCCCCTGCCGTCGCCAGAGCATTCGGATCAAAGCCGCCGGCCGGGCCATAGCCGAGCATCCCATAGATCCCGGCATAGCCGACGATGATCAGCCCCGCATGGCCGAACATGTAAAAGATCGTTGGCAGGGGGCTGACCTTCTGGTGGTAGTACGAGCGGAGGATCAGGAATACCGGAATCATCATGGTCAGCGCGATCCCGATGCTCAGCCCGAGCTCCCAAGGCGTGACCGCCTGTGGCACGCTCCAATACTGCTCGAGGATCCAGCCGAGCGCCGCAATGACGAAATGGCCGAACAGCAGCACCGGACCATAGAGCACATCGCCCTCGGACCAGAGCCGGCTGATCCCGGAGACCGGCCCCTCCCCCTCGGGCGGCAGCGGCGGACGGGTGAAGATCTCGTCCAGCATCGCCTCGAGGGCGGCCCGGTCCCGCTCGCCGAAGGCATCTGGGCGGTCGCTGTCGATGTCGAGCACGCCCAGCAGCCGACCGTCATGACCGCGCACCGGCAACACGATCTCGGACCGGGTCGAGGCCGAGCAGGCGATATGGTCTGGAAACGCCTCCACATCCGCGACGACCTGGGTGCGACCGGTGCGCGCCGCCGCGCCGCACACCCCGCGCGAGAACGGGATCTGTAGACAGCCATGCCCGCCCTGATAGGGTCCGATCTTCAGCATCTCGCGCCCGGCGACCCGGTAGAACCCAACCCAGTCGAAACGCGGATCGGCCTGATAGAGCTCGCAGGCGATGGTGGCCATCAGGGCGACAGGGTCGTCCTCCCCCTCGGCCAGCGCCCGGATCCGGGCCCGCAGCGCATCATAATCGGCGGGGGCCTCTTGGGCGCCCGCACCCGCTTGCGGCGCAAGACTGGCGTCTTTCGGGTCCTCCAGCATGGACCGCGATGTGCCACCACACCGGAGCGACTTCAAGCTTTTGCATCAGCCCGCGGCATCGGGTCCTGCCCCTGGCGCCCCGAAAAAGGTGACATAGCCATCTGGATCGGCCACGTCGAAGCCCCGCAGCCCATCCTGGCGATCCGCAACCTTGGCCGCCAGCCCGGGGGCGCGCGCCTCGATCTCGGCCCAGAGCGCATCCGGCTCCTCGCAATAGACGAACAGATCCCAGATCGAGTGCGGATGGCGCCCGGCATTGGGCTGAGGTGCGATCTCAGGCGCCACCTCTTTGAGCATGATCTGCGCCGGCCCGCGCCCGATGAGGGCAAAGAACGGCGCCTCCGCGGGTGTGCTGTAGCGCAGATCAAAGCCGAGACCATCGCGATAGTGGCCGATGGCGCGCACGAGATCGCTGACGATCAGGCAGGGCGAGCACGGCCCGACCGGGGTCGCCTCGCTCATGCCGGCACCGAAGCTCCGGTGGTGGCCGCTGCGACGGCCGCCTCGAGTTCGCCCAGGATCAGTGCGGGGTCTTCGATGCCGACCGAGACGCGGATGAACCCCTCGGTGATTCCCAGCGCCAAGCGCTCCGCCTCGGTCAGCCCTCGATGCGAGGACGAGGCCGGATGCGACAGTGTCGTCGCCACATCGCCAAGCGTCGGCGCGAAAGGAATATGGGTCGCCGCCTCGACCAACCGCGTTGCCGAAGCCCGGCCGCCCGGCATCTTGAAACTCACCATGTAACCAAAGCCGCGCGTGAGGATCCGGGCCGCGAGGGCGTGATCCGGATGGTCCGCCCGGCCGGGATAGAGCACCGCCTCGACCCCGGGCAGCCCGGCCAGCCGGTCTGCCAGCGCCGCCGCATTGGCCTGCGCCCGCTCGAGCCGCAGATCAAAGCTTTGCAGCCCCCGCTCGGCCAACCAACAGTCGAACGGAGAGGGCGTCATCCCCCAGCTCACTGCGACGTCATAGAGGCGCTTGGCCTGCTCGGCCGTCCGCGCCGCCACATAGCCAAGCGTCGCATCGGAATGCCCGGCCAGCAGCTTGGTCACCGAATGGATGACGAAATCCGCCCCCTCCGCCAGCGGACGATAGAGCCGCGGCGTCGTAAAGGTGTTGTCGACGGCAACCAAGACCCTGCGCGCCTGGCAGGCCGCCAGGATCGCCGGCATATCCGCAACCCGCAACGTCGGGTTGGCCACGACCTCGACCAGCGCCAAACGGGTTTCGGGCCGCAGGGCGGCGGCAAAGGCCTCGCCATCGGTCGGGTCGACCAGGCTGACCTCGACGCCCATGCGCGGCA
>JBCCZI010000014.1:0-47138 GCA_039187815.1 Pseudomonadota bacterium
ACACGGATTTCACGGACACATCGAGACCAACATACTGGGACATCGTCGCCCTCCTCAAAGACGTGCGGTTTCCGAGGCCAGCACAATGAACCTCGTTCGCCACCACAGAGCGCCCACCGCAAACACACAACGCCGTTCACCGCGCCGAGAGGCCAAGAAGCTGCGCTATGCGGACGAGATCGCGGGCCCGCTTTATCCCGAGAAGGCGGTGAAGCCCTTCCACCGTCGCCTGAAGGAGATGCAGCAGATCTTTGGCGATCTCAACGATCTGGCAATGGCCGAGAGCCTGCTCCTGACGCCGGACGGGCTGGTTGGGGGTGATGCCGCCGCCGCCCGGGCCGCCGGGTTCGTGATCGGGGTGCGCGCCGAACGGGCGCGCCGGTCTTGGGAAGACGCCAAGGGTCTGTGGAAGGCGTTCACCGGCACCAAGCCATTCTGGCGCTGAGCGCTCAGCCAAACATCTCGGCCAGCGGCCGGCGTTCCCGCTTGCGCGTGAGTTCGAGCAGTCCGAGCGGTGTCCACCCGGCGAGCGTCGTCTCGACCGGGTCAAAGCGCAGCGCCGTCTTCAGCGCGTCCTCGACCCGGCGGCGGTCACGTTTGGGCAACGGAGCCCAGTCGATGGTGACGATGCCGCCGAGGCCGCGGAGCCGCAGCTGACGTGGGATCTCCCGCGCGGCCTCCAGATTGGCCGTCAGCGCATCGCCGCCGCCAAACTGCCCGCCGGTGTTCACATCGATGGCCACCAGCGCCGCGGTTGCCTCCACCGACAGCCACCCGCCCGAGCGCAGATCGGCCCGCGGCCCGCGCAGGTGGTCGACCTCGTCCCAGACATCCTGGAGCGCGAAGGGCAGCGCGCGGCCGGCATCGACGCAGCGATTGGCCAGCACTTGGCTGAAGGCAAGCTCCGCAACCGCTTCCGCCGCGCCGTTCCCATGGAACAAGCCGTCCCAGATCGCGCCCTCCATCAGGATCTGATCGGGCAGCGGGTTCGTCCATTCGGCCAAAGCCAGTGTCATCGCCCGCGGCGGCGGCATGGCTGCCATGCGGCCAATCCGGCCGGCCTTGGACTCGTCCAAAATGGCGCGGCGTTGGCGCAGCAGATGGGCGGCCATCTCGGTGATCTCCGCGGAAGCCACATCCCGGGCGGCCGTGCGCAGGATGAAGCCGCCTGGGTCGGGCTGGTCCGAGACCGACGGCAACGCGGCCTCGGCGGCGGCGCCGAGGCGGGCGCGCTCCTCCGGCTCCTTGATCTGGCGCGAGACGTTGATGCCCGGCGCATGGGGCGAGTGGATCACCGTCCGGCTCTTGTGGAGCACACGGGCGGTCACGGGCGAGGCCTTCCCCGGTTCGGCAAAGCTGGTCACCTGGACGATCAGGCGATGGCCCTCGGCCAGCCCCTTGGCCTCGCGCAGATACCCCATCCGCTCGTCACCCAGCTGCACAAAGGCGGCCCCCCCCTTGGGCACCAGGCGATCGACCCGGGCAAGATGCACGGCCCCGGGGGCCGGTGTGGTGTCCTCGGCCCGAGGGTCGAGCACCAGATCCTCGAGCCGGCCGTTCACAACCAGCGCCGCGCCATGGGGGTCGAGCAGGATCATGCGCCCCTTCACGCGGGCGGGCCCTCATAGCTGACCGGATAGCCCGCACCCATCAACAGATTGGCGGTCTCGGTCAGGGGCAGGCCGACCACATTGGTGTAGCTGCCGTGGATCTCGGGCACAAAGGCCGCGGCGATGCCCTGGATCGCATAGCCACCCGCCTTGCCCTGCCATTCGCCCGAGCGGATATAGGCTGAAATCTCCGCGTCCGAGAGGCGCTTCAGCTTCACCTGGGTCAGCACCGACCGGCAGCGCTCGGCCCCGCCGCCGGCCAGGCAGACCGCGGTGATCACCCGATGGCGCCGGCCCGAGAGCAGGTGCAGGAAGCGCACCGCCTCGGCCGCATCGACCGGCTTGCCGAGGATCCGACGCCCCGCCGCCACGACCGTATCGGCGCCCAGCACCAGAGCCTCCGCCGCGCCCGCGGCGATGGTGCGGGCCTTGGTCAGGGCCAGACGCTCGGCATAGGCACGCGGCAGTTCGCCCGCCGCCGGGGTCTCGTCGATATCGGCCGGGAGGATGGCATCCGGCACCACGCCGATCTGCGCGAGCAGCGCCCGCCTGCGCGGCGAGGCGGAGGCCAGCACCAGCCGGGCGGCCATGGCTATTTGAAGCGGTAGGTGATCCGGCCCTTGGTCAGATCATAGGGGGTCATCTCGACCTGCACCTTGTCACCGGCCAGCACCCGGATGCGGTTCTTGCGCATTTTGCCCGCGGTGTGGGCGATGATCTCATGGCCGTTCTCGAGCTTGACCCGGAAGGTGGCGTTCGGCAGCAGCTCGGTCACGACCCCGGGGAATTCAAGCGTCTCTTCCTTGGCCATGCAGACTCCGTAGGGCGGTTGATCGGCGCGGAAAATGAGCCGATCCGCCCGGAAATGCAAGAGGCGGCGTCTACGGACGGCCGGGGCGATCCGCTGCGCGGCCGGGAACGCTCTGGCCATCGGTGCGAACGGGGATCGAATGGCGGGCGGCGTTGAGGCGGGCGATGGCCATCACGCTCAGCCAGGTGAGACCGCCGACCAGCACGCCCACGGCGATGGCGGGCGAGGCGGTCATGGCCTGGGCGGCCAGCCATCCGAGCCCGTTCGTGGCGGCGAGTAGAGCGGGATCGAGCGACTCGCCCTCATAGAGAAGGAACTGGAAGCTCGAGAGGTCGATATCGGTCGGAGCGGACATTGCGGGCTCTCCCTGCGTTGTGGCACACAAGGATCATAGCGAGGCCCGCGGCAGGCTCGGCGGACGGGTTTGGGACCAGCCCGTCCCGATGCGCGACATCTGCCCCGGATCGGGAATCAGGCGGGCGGGCAGAGCGCGGCAAGCACCGTGAACAGCCGCCGCGCGGTTTGGTGATCGAGCCGGGCCGCCGGTTCGAGCCGCCGCGCCAGCAACGCTGCTCCGTCGTCGTGGATCATCTTGCGGTCGCGGTCGATGGTCTCGATCTCGGCCGGCGGCAATTGCCGCACCGCCCCCAGATAGCGTGCGCAAACGGCGGAGTAGTCCTCGACCGCCTCGCGAAAGACTGAGCGCGGCAGAGCGACGCTGGTGACCGGGGCGCCGAGCGCATCCGTTATCTCAAACCGCAGCGCCCGCTCCTCGAGCCCAAGGGCAAGCGTATAGGGACCCGGCGCCTCGGCCAGGGGCGCAAAGCGGTTCTCCTCGCGCAGATCGAACAGCGCGACGTCCAACTCCTGCTGCATCTCGGGGCTGCGGGGCGGGGCGGTGTCCGCCTCGATGCGGATCTCGGCCAGCCGTTCGGTCTCTTGGAAGCCGCTCATGCCTCAGCCCTCCGGCGCAGGGTGACAGACAGGCCGTGGGCGTCGAGACCCTCGGAGGCGGCCAGGGTTTCGGCCGCGGGCCCGATCGTCTCGATTGCCGCGGGCGTCAGCCGCGCCGTCGTGGTCCGCTTCAGGAAATCGAGCACCGACAGCCCGGACGAGAACCGCGCCGAGCCGGCCGTCGGCAGCACATGGTTCGGCCCGCCCACATAGTCGCCGATCGCCTCGGGCGTGTGGCGCCCGAGGAAGACCGCCCCGGCGTGCCGGATCTCGGCCAGCAGCGCGTCCGGATCGGCGACGCAGAGCTCGAGATGCTCGGGCGCGATCCGGTTGGCGAGGGAGGCCGCATCGGCCAGGTCTGCCACGGTGATGATCCCGCCATAAGCCCGCCAGCTCGCCCCGGCGATGGCGCTGCGCGGCAGGGTTTGGAGGCGCCGCTCGACCGCCGAGGCCACGGCCTCTGCGAAGGCGGCATCATCGGTGATCAGGATCGACTGGGCGCGCTCGTCATGCTCGGCCTGAGCCAAGAGATCGATCGCCACCCAGTCGGGATCGGTCTCAGCATCGGCGATCACCAGGACCTCCGAAGGCCCAGCGACCATGTCGATGCCGACGCGGCCATAGACCTGACGCTTGGCCTCGGCCACATAGGCATTGCCGGGCCCCGTGATCTTGTCGACGGCCGGCACCGGATCGGCGCCGAACGCCAGCGCCGCGATCGCCTGGGCACCGCCTATGCGAAACACCCGGTCGACCCCGGCGATGCGCGCGGCCAGCAGCACCAGCGGGTTGACCGCGCCGTCGGGCGTGGGCGCGCAGACCACCAGATCACGCACGCCGGCGACCCGGGCCGGGATCGCGTTCATGAGAAGGCTCGAGGGATAGGAGGCGAGCCCCCCCGGCACATAGAGCCCCGCCGCGTCGACCGGGGTCCAGCGCCAGCCCAGGGTCGCGCCCTGGGGGTCGGTCCACTCGGCGCTCTGGGGCATCTGGCGGGCGTGATAGGCGCGGATGCGCTCGGCGGCGAGCTCGAGCGCCTGGCGCTGTGCGGCAGGCACACGGGCGATGGCGGCATCGATCTCGACCTCGGTAAAGGCGAGGGTCTCGGCCGTCGCCTCCCAGCGGTCGAACAGCCGGGTGCGCTCGACCACGGCGGGGATCCCGCGGGCGCGCACATCGGTCAGGATATCGGTCACCGCATCGCGCACATCGGCGCCAGCGGCACGCTCATCGGACAAGAGCGTCGCAAAGGCGGCCTCGAACCCCGAGGCCCGGTGATCGAGCATCATCGCCATGGCTGGCCCCCGTCTTTATTGCACTGCGCAATAGCCTCTCGGCTATCACGCGCTTGGCGGGCCGGCAAGGCGGGGCTCGCCAAACCGCCCTGGCTTGGCGTAAAGGGGCGCGCATGACCGGGAGACAGGCATGACGGACATCGCCGATATCGAGACCGCGCTGACGCCGCTGGCGCTGGAGGCCGGGGCGGCCATCCTGACGATCTACGAAAGCGGCGAACTCGGCGCGCGGGCCAAGGCCGACCAGAGCCCGGTGACCGAAGCGGATCTGGCGGCCGATCGCTTGATCGCCGCGGGTCTCGCGCGGCGGTTCCCGGACATCCTGGCGGTGACGGAGGAGCAAGCCGAGAGCCATGCCCTGGCCGCCGCGCCGCGCTTCTTCCTGGTCGACCCGCTCGACGGCACCAAGGAGTTCGTGCAGCGTCGGGGCGATTTCACCGTCAACATCGCGCTGATCGAGGCGGGGCGCCCGGTCGCGGGCGTCGTCTATGCCCCCGCGCGTGGCCGGTTGTTTGCAACCCGAGGCGGCGGCGCGGTGGAATGCCCCGTCGCGGACGGTGTGCCTGGCGCGGCACGGGCGATCCGGGTCTCGCAACCGTCGCCCGAGGCGTTGCGGGTCGTCGCCTCGAAATCCCACCGCGACCAGGCAACCGACGACTACATCGCCCGCTATCCGGTGGCGGAGTTCAAATCGGCAGGATCCTCTTTGAAATTCTGCCTGCTCGCGGCGGGCGAGGCCGATTTCTACCCCAGGCTCGGGCGCACCATGGAGTGGGACACGGCCGCCGGGCATGCCGTTTTGGCGGCAGCGGGGGGCGAGGTGCTCTGCTTCGAGAACCACGCGCCCTTCACCTATGGCAAGCCCGGTTGGGAGAACGGGTTCTTCCTGGCGCGCTGTCCCGGCGTGGCGCTGATCGCACCATGAGCGTCGCGATCCTCATCCCCGCGCGCTATGCGTCGAGCCGCTATCTCGGCAAGCCGTTGGCGAACCTCCGCGGGGCGGGCGGCATAGCGAAACCGCTGATTCAGCGCAGTTGGGAGGCGGCAAGCGCTGTCCCCGGCATCGACCGCGTGGCGGTGGCGACGGATGACGAGCGCATCGGCGACGCGGTTGCCGGCTTTGGCGGCGAGGTCCTGATGACCTCCACCACCTGCCGCAACGGGACCGAGCGCTGTGCCGAAGCGGTCGCGCAGATGGCTCCTGCACCCGAGATCGTGGTGAACTTGCAGGGGGATGCGCCGCTGACCCCGCCCTGGTTCATCGAGGCCCTGGTCGGCGCAATGCAGGCCGACCCGCAAATGCCCGTTGCGACCCCGGTGTTGCGCTGTGAGCCCGAGGCGCTGGCCCGTTTCCAGGCGGACCGCCGTGCCGGGCGCGTGGGCGCGACCACGGCGGTCTTTGGGCTGGATGGCTGCGCGCTCTATTTCTCTAAAGAGGTGCTGCCCTTCCTGCCCCAGGCGCCTGCCGTGGGCATGCCGGTCCCGGTCTTTCACCATGTGGGTGTCTACGCCTATCGGCCGGTCGCGCTGGCGGCCTATGCTGCCGCGGCCGAGACCCCGCTCGAGCGATTGGAGGGGCTGGAGCAACTCCGCTTCCTCGAGACCGGGACCCGCGTGCACTGTGTCGAGGTCGAGGCCCGCGGCGCCGATTTTTGGGAGCTGAACAATCCGGAGGACGTCGCCACAGTCGAGGCCGCTCTCGCCGCCCGCGGGATCGCCTGAGCGCCACCGACAGATCGCAACGCTGTCCGCTCACGCGCCCTCACGCCCACACAAATTGGACTGCCGTCGACGGGTTTGCGGCCAGATTACGTTAACCAATGGTGTCTATGGGTCATAGAACTGCCGCAACTGAGGTATACTCGGGCCATCGAGCAATGGTCCGGAGCAAGGAGAGGCCAGCATGAGACAGCGCATCACCAAGGCGGTCTTCCCCGTGGCGGGGCTTGGCACCCGTTTCCTGCCTGCGACCAAGGCGAGCCCCAAGGAGATGCTGACGCTGGTCGACCGCCCGCTGATCCAATACGCGATCGACGAGGCCCGAGCCGCGGGCATCAAGGAATGCATCTTCGTCACCGCCCGCGGCAAAAGCGCGCTCGAGGACTATTTCGACGCTGCGCCGACGCTTGAGCGCCAGCTCGAGGAGAAGGGCAAGACCGCGCTGCTGAACGAGGTGCGCGCGACCACCATGCCCTCGGGCGCCATCGCCTATATCCGCCAGCAGGAAGCGCTCGGCCTCGGCCATGCGGTCTGGTGCGCGCGCCGTCTGATCGGGGATGAGCCCTTTGCAGTCATCCTGCCCGACGACGTGATTGCGGCAAAAAAGCCCTGCCTGAAGCAAATGGTCGAGGCCTACGAATCCGACGGCATGACCGGCTGCATGGTTGCCGCGATGGAAGTCCCGCGCGAGCGCACGGCGTCTTACGGTGTCCTGAACATTGCCGAGGACCATGGCCGCCTGGTGCGCGCCGCCGGCTTGGTGGAAAAGCCGGACCCGGCCGTCGCGCCCTCGACCACCGCTGTGATCGGGCGCTATATCCTGACGCCGACGGTGCTCGAGAGCCTCAACACCATGAAGCAGGGCGCGGGCGGCGAGATCCAGCTGACCGATGCGATCGCGGACCAAGTGGCCTTTGGCAACGCGGTCTATGGCTTCCGCTTCGAAGGCGCGCGCTATGATTGCGGCTCTAAGGCAGGCTATCTGGAAGCCACGGTCGCCTTTGCTCTGCAGCGCGAGGATCTGCGCGCCGAGTTCGCCAGCTTCCTCGAAGAGACCGTGCGTCTCCGCCACGCTGCCGAGTAGAGCCCGCACCCCGGTCCGCCACCCTTGACCCACAGCGCGCTTGGCGCTCTAGAGAAGGGGCAGTGGACAAACCAAGGGTGCGATGCGGATCCTCCACACGGCCGACCTGCATCTCGGCCGCCAGTTCAACGGGCTCGCGCTCGAGGACGACCATGCCGCGGTGCTGGATCAGATCGTCGCGACCATTCGTGAGCATCGCCCCCGTGCCCTGGTGATTGCGGGCGACATCTTTGACCGGGCGGTGCCTCCCGCCAGCGCCGTGCGCCAATTCAACGGGTTCCTCGCCCGCGTGGTGGCCGAGACCGAAGCGGCCGTGGTGCTGTTGGCAGGCAATCATGACCAGGCCGACCGCATTGGCGCGATGGCGCTGCTCAGCGACCCCCGGCGGGCGCTGATCCGCGGACCTGTGCAGGCGGCCGAGCCTCCGCTGATCCTCAGCGACGCGCAGGGGCCCGTGGCGATCTCGGCGCTGCCCTTCGCCCATGAGCACGCCGCCCGCGCGGCCTTTGGCGACGAGACGCTGCAATCGCCCGAGGCCGTGTTGGCGGCCCAGGTCGCCGCTGCCCGGGCCGAGGTGCCCGGCGGGGCGCGCTGGGTCATCGCCGCGCATGCCTTTGTCTCGGGTGCTGTAGGCAGCGAGGGCGAACGGCCCCTGACCCGCGTTGGCGGGATCGAAACCGTGCGCCCAGAGATCTTCGCGGGTGCGACCTATGTGGCGCTCGGCCATCTTCACCGACCGCAAACCGTGGGCCTGCCCACCATCCGCTATGCGGGCGCGCCGCTCGCCTTCGGCTTTGACGAGGCGGGCCATGACAAATCCATGAGCCTAGTCACCCTCGATGGGGCGGGTGGGGCGCGCGGGACCACGGTCACCCCCATCCCGTTTCGCCCGCGCCGCCGCTTGCGAAGCCTGACCGGGCGCCATGCGGACCTGATGCGCGAGGCGCCCTCGGAGGATTTCTTCAAGGTGGTGTTGACCGACCAAGCGCCGGTCATCGACGCTATGAAACGGCTGCGCGCCGTGTTCCCGAACACCTGCGATCTCAGCTATGCGCGCGCGGCTGTGCCACGGGGCCGGGCCCGCGCTGCGCCGACTGCCGAGACCGATCCCCTCGCGCTGGTCACCGGTTTTGTCGCGGCGGTCCGCGATGCGCCGAGCGCGGCCGAACGCCAGGTCCTGGCCAGCGCGCTCGCGCGGATCGGCGCCGAGGGGGACGCGCCGTGAGACCGCTCCGCCTAACCCTCCAGGCCTTCGGACCCTATGCCGGATGCGAGGTGGTCGATTTCCGCGCGGCTGTGGCGGCGGGCTTGTTCGGGATTTATGGCCGCACCGGATCGGGGAAATCGACGCTCTTCAGCGCCATGACCTTTGCGTTGTTCGGTGAGGCGGCGCGGCGGGACCAGGAGCCGCCGAGCTTGCGCTCGGACCTTGCCGATGCCGCGCTGCCGACCGAGGTGGAGTTTGTCTTCGACCTGGCCGAACGGCGCTATGTCCTGCTGCGCCGCCCGGATCAGAGCCGGCCCAAGCAGCGGGGCGAGGGCGAGACCCGCGCGCCGCACGAGGCGTTTCTGTTCGATGCCACGGGCCGTGCGCTGGAGACCATCGGCGAGGGCGGCCGCGGCAAGATCCTGGCCGAAAAGAAGGTCCGCGATGTCGACCAGGCGGTCGCAGATCTGCTCGGCTATGGCCCCGACCAGTTCCGCCAGATCGTGTTGCTGCCTCAGGGACGGTTCGAGGCCTTTCTGGCTGCCAAGACCAGGGATCGGCTCGAGATCCTGCGCGAGCTCTTCGATGTCTCGCTCTATCGTCGGCTGGCGGTCGAACTGAAGACCGGCGCGGAGGCGGCCGAGCGGGCGATCCGGGAGGATCAGGCGCTCTGCCAGGCTCGGCTCGAGGCCGAGGGTTTCGAGAGCCCCGCGGCCTTGGCCGAGGGGGTCGCCGCCGCACAGATGGATCTCGCAGCGCTCGGTCAGGCCGAGGCGACGGCCGCGGCGGTGGCCAGCGCGGCCGAGGCGGCCCGCAATGCGGCGGTCGAGACCGCCCGGCGCCTTGAGGCGGCGGCCGAGGCCGAGGCGGCGCTCGCCGCCGTGATGGACCGCGCGCCCGAGATGGCGGCGCTCGCCCGCCATCTGGCCGCCGCTGAGCAGGCCCAGGCCCTGGCTGATCCCGATGCGCGCGTCGCGGAGTCCATGTCGGAGCGCCAGGCAACCGAGGCTCGGCGTGACGGGGCGCGCCAAGCGGCCAAGCGGGCCGGGGACGCCGCCGCCAAGGCCGCCGAAGCCGAGCGTCGCGAGGCGGCCCGTGCCGATGAGACCGAAGCTCTGCGCCAGCGGGTCGAGGCTTTGGCGCGCCATCAACACGTGCTTGCGGCCTCGCAGGCCACGGCCGATGCATTGGCGCGGGCCGAGACAGAGCGCGCGGCCCGGGGCCGGGCGGTGGACCGCCATCAGGCTGCGCTCACCGAACACAAGGCGCGCCAGCACCAGCACGAGGCCGCTCGGGACGCTGCACGCGAAGGGGACGCCAAGCGCCAAGCCTTGGAGGCCAAACTGGCCCGGCTCGAGACCACCCTCGCCGCCGCGCGCGCGTTCGAGACGGCGAGCGAGGCGCACATGGCGGCCGAAACCGGGGCGGCCCGCTGCCGCGATCACCACAGCGCCGCCGCCGCGGCAGAGCACCACGCTCGGGATCAACGGCTCGCAGCCCAGCGTGCGCAGCGGATGCACCTGGCCTCGGAGCTTGCGGCGACGCTCAGCCCGGGAGATCCCTGTCCCGTTTGCGGCGCGACCGAGCATCCATCGCCGGCACGCCCGCCAGAGGCGGCCATGAATGGGCCTTCGCTGGACGCTGCCGAGGAGGCCTGGACCCGCGCCGATGCCAGGCTGCGGGACGCCGAGCAGGCGCTGGCCACCGCCAGCGCGCTGGTGACCGAGCGGGCACAGCGGCTCGAGACGCTCCCAGTGCCCGAGCTGAGCGCAGAGACGCTGTCGGAGGAGCGCAAGGCGATCGCGCGCGCGATCGCAGCGCTCGGCACTGCGCGCGACCGTGCCGCGGCGGAGGCGGCGTTCGACGCAACTGCAACGGCGATCCGCACGCTCGAGGCTGAGCTGGACACAGCCCTAGCGGCCCGCACCGAGGCCGAGCGCCAGGTGACCTCTGAGACCGCACGGCTCGACGCGCAATTGGCCGCCGTGCCGTTGCCGCTCCGCACAGCGCCCGCGCTGGAGGCCGCCTTGGCCGAGGCCGGGCCTGCCTATGAAACGCGGCGCGAGGCCCATGCGGAGGCGCTCGAGGCGGCGCGCCGGACCCGAGAGGCCGCGATCGCTGCCGATCGGGATGCTGAGGCGGCCGCGCAGACCCATGCGGCCAGCGAGGCTCGGCTGGCTGAGGCGCAGGCCATCTTTGCCGCGCGGCTTGCCGAGGCGGGTCTGACGCCTGCGACCTATGCCGAGCTGAAGCCTGCCATCCCGGAGATCTCTGCGACCCGTGCGAGCCTGGCAGAGTACGAACGCCGTCGGGCCGGGGCTCTGGCCCGGGTCGAGGCGACGGCCGAAGCGGTTGCAGGGACCGCCGTCCCGGATCTCGGTGTGGCTGAGGCGGCTCTGTCCGAGACCCGCGCGGTGTTGGCCAAAGCCACAGAGACGCGGGCCGAGGCAGGCCTGCGCGCGACCCAGCTTGACCAATTGCATGGTGCGCTGTCCGAGACCCTGCGCCGATTGGAGGCGGCCGAGACGGCCTCGGGTCCGCTGCGGGAGCTCTCGGATTTGACGGGTGGGCGCAATGGGCTTGGGCTCGATCTCGAGACCTATGCCATCGGGGCGGTCTTTGACCGAGTGCTCCAAGCGGCCAATATGCGGCTCGGGCCCATGACGGCGAACCGCTATGCGCTCGAGCGGGAGTGGGAGGGCGGCGGCCGGGGCAGGCGCGGGCTCGGCATCCAAGTCTTCGACGTCCATACGGGCAAGGCCAGGCCGACCACGACGCTTTCGGGCGGCGAGACGTTCATTGCGGCGCTGGCCTTGGCGCTCGGCTTGGCCGATGTGGTCGAGGGCGCGAGCGGCAAGCTGCGCCTCGATACGATCTTCATCGACGAGGGATTTGGCTCACTCGATGCCGAGGCCGGGTCGGGCACGCTCGAACAGGTGCTTCAGGTGCTGAGCGCATTGGTCTCGCCGAACCGCGCGATTGGGCTGATCTCCCATGTGCCGCTGGTGCAGGAGGCCGTGCCAAACGGGTTCTATGTGCACAAACGGCCCGGTGGCAGCGCCATCGAGCCGCGCCTGGTCTGAGGGGCGCAGCCGCCGTGCCGCCGTGCCGCGCCCCAGGAAGGCGTTAGCGCGTGACGCGTGGCTCGGGCCAACGTTCGCCCTGGTCGAGGGCCAGACAGCTGCGGAACACGAGCTCGGTCTCCGGCGTCTCGAGCGGCGTCCCGTCCTCGGCCAGGAACGCAACCTCATAGAGCGAGGTCAGCGAGAAGGGATGCGGGTCGACCTGGTTAGCCAGCACGCCGGCATATCGGAGCACCGCGACGCGCACGCCCCGGGCAGGGCCACAGCGGTGGCGGGCCAGGGCGCCGGTTTGGCGCTCGAGGCAGGTCTCGCGCAGCACGGTGCGCCCGCCAGCGCTGTCGCGCACCGCCCAGCCGGCACTGCGGTCGAGAAAGCGCACCCGGTAGAGCAGCGTGACCGTCTGCCCCTCGCGCGAGCCGCAGCTGACCACCGCTTTGCCCGCAGGGGGTGTTGCCGCAAGCGGTGCACTGGCCAAGATCGCCAGCAGCACCGCCGCGCCGAGCACCGCAGCGCCCCGGATCATTGCGCCACCTCGGCGATCTGAGGGCCGTCGGTGACCACGCGCGCCGAGCGCCCGGTCGAGGCCTCGATGATCTGCCGACCCAGCTGATATTGCCGGAAGGCCAGCACGGCATCGGTCATGAACTGGGCGCCGAGGCTGAGCTCGCTGCGCACCCGGGCGTTTTCGGTCAGATAGGCCCGGGCGGCGACTTCGCCTCCGACCATGATCGCCCGGCCGGCGCCGTCCATCACCGTGGCAAAGCAGCCGCAGAGCAGGAGCGGCAGCAGATGAGCAGCAAAGATCGCGCGCATCTCAGTCCTCCTTGCCCTGGTTGCGGGTGTAGTGCGCGGCGGCACCGGTCACGAGCCCGACCAGCGCCGAGAGCAGGGCCACCGCGGCGTGCTGCGCCTCAGCCAGTTCGGGCGCCGGCACCATCTCGGTCAGGCGCGAGAGATAGAACATGGCCAGCGTGGTCAGGCTGCCGGTCAGCCCGGCGGACCAGGCCTTGTGGTTGGTTTGGGGCATGCCGGGAGCGGGGGAGTGCGCCACGGCCTGCCCGAGATCGAGCTCTGTCATCGGTCTCGGTTCCTCAGATAGGGAAGTGAGTGGCGCTCCGGCCGCATATGCGGGCAGAGGGCCTGCGTGACGTCAGCCTAAGGGGCGAGATCGGGTGTTGCGCAGATCGAGCGAACAGCGTGCGGCGCCTCAGCTGCGCGCCGCTTCACGCTGGGCCAGCCAGATCCCGCCCAAGACCAACCCAAGGGCCAGGGCATGGAACCCGGCAAACCGCTCCCCGAGCAGCAAGACCGCCAGAAGCGAAGCAAAGACCGGCACCAGATTCACATAGACGCCGGCCCGACCCGGTCCGATCAGATCGACGCCGCGCAGGAAAAAGAGCTGCGCCAGGCAGGACGGGAAGATCGCCACATAGAGCATGACGGCAAGCCCCGTCATGGTCGGCCAGCCCGGGGCGCTCCACGCCGCCTCGGCCAGGGCAAAAGGCACCGAGGTCACTGCCGCGATCATGGACATCAGCGCAAAGAACGCGCGACCGGGCACGGCGGGGCGACGCGGGAGGCAAACTGCATAGAAGGCGTAGAGCAGGCAGGCCAGCACCATCAGCCCGTCACCCGTCGCCACGCCCAGGCTGAGGACGGCGAGGGGCGCGCCCTTGGTCGCCACCAAGACGACCCCGATCAGGGTTGCCATCACGCCAACCGCCTGCATGCGCGAGATCCGCGTGCCATAGGCAGCATAGGCCAAGAGCAGCACGAAAACCGGGATCGAGCCCTGCAGAATGCCGATGTTCACAGCCGACGTGCTGAGCGCGGCCACATAGAACAGTCCGTTGAACGCTGTGAAGCCAAGGCTCGCCATCGCCACGACAAAGCCGAGCTGTCCGCGCACCGCCGGCCAATGATCGCGCAGCTCTTGGCCATAGAGCACGCCGAGGACCGCAGCGACCAGCACCCAGCGCAACAGCACCAGCTGGAACGGCGCGATCTCGCCCACGGCCAGCTGCCCTGCAACAGCATTTCCGGCCCAGAACAGCGCCGTGAACATCAAGAGAGCGGCCGGGCTGTCATGCAGCCGGGCCAGCGCGGGGCGGAGCATTGGGGTCTCCTGCGGGGAGCCGGCCACCTTAGGGCGGCCGGCTGATGCTCAGAAGAAGAGCGAGATGTCCTCATGATCGGCCCGGCATGCGGCAACATAGAGGGCCTGGTCCCGGTCGAGCTTGGGCTGCGCGCGCAAGCCTATCGTATTGCGGATCGCGGCCTCATAGGTCTCTAGCCCCGGCAGAACCGATGTCACGGCCGCCTGGCGCCAGGCGAGTTCCTCCTCGAAGGCCTCCTTGGCGTCCATAAGCTCCTCGCGGATCTCGGCCGCATCCGGTTCGTCGTCACGATACGGCTTGCGGGCATCGCGGATGGGCTTGGTGACATCTCGGTCGGCGCCGACCTCCCGGAACACACCGCCGAGCGCCCTGATGTCCTCCTCGACGGATGCCGGACCTTCGGTAGCGAGGCGCGCGATCACGGCGTCGAGCTCGGCGCCTGCGGCCGGCATGGCCTCGGTCAGACGCAGCAGCGCCATGGCCTCGACGATCGGCTCATAGGCTTCGTCCTGGGCGCGGCGGAAGGCCCGGCGCGCATTGGTCTCGGCCTTCTGCACCTCGACAAAGGTGTCGTGGCGGGCATCCCAATCAGCGGGCACGGCGGCTTTCAGGCGCTGGGCCTCGGCCTCGAGTGCTGCGATCTCGGCCTCGAAGCCGGGAGCCAGAGAGGGATCCGGGTTCTCGACGAAGCGAAGATTGTCGAGCTGCTTGCGCACATGCTCGATGTGCCGCTCGACCTTGCGGCCATCGCGCTCGAGCGCCCGGACCTCGCGGTGGAGCGGGCGATAATCCGGGATCGCCGCGTCGACGGCTGCCTCGGTCTCGGCGATCGTATCAAGATGGCCGAACACTGCCTCTGCCTGATCGAGAGCATCCTCCAGATCCCCCCGCGGGCCCCGCGGAAGCGCGGACAGATCCAGCCCCCGGGCGGTCGAAATGGTCGAGCGCAACGCGGTCTCCCGCTCATCATATTGCGCGACCAGATACTCCTCGACACAGCCTTGCAACAAGGGGTTCACCGGCGGCGGTGCAGTCTCGGCCAACAGCGAGATCCGCTGCGGCAGATAGTTCACCAGCTGTGGTGTCATGCCTACAATGGTCAGCGCGATGAGCTGCAACCCGATAAAGGGGACCACGCCCTTGTAGATGTCGGTCGTCTTCACCGCCGCCGGCGCCACGCCCCGCAGATAGAACAGCGCAAAGCCGAATGGTGGGGTCAGGAACGAGGTCTGGATGTTCAGCCCGATCATCACACCCAGCCAGACGGCTGTGATGTTCGCTTGAGGGTCCATCAGCAGGATCGGCGCAACGATGGGCACCACCACGACGGCGATCTCGATGAAGTCGAGGAAGAAGCCGAGCATGAAGATGACGAGCATCACGATGACGAACTGCGTCCAGAACCCGCCCGGCAGCGAGGTCAGGAACTCACGCACCAGCTCTTCGCCGCCAAAGGCTCGGAAGGCCGCCGTCAGCATCGCCGCACCCAGCAGGATGATGAAGACCAGCGAGGTCGTTTTGGCCGTGTCCATCATTACGCCGTTCAGCGTGTCCTCGATGCGGAAGGTTCGCCACAGACTCCACAGCACGGCCACCATGAAGCTGCCGACGAAGATCGCCGCCAGGGTAACGCCTTGCTCGTCCTCGGGTGTCACGATGTTCTTGACGTTTACGTCATAGTTCGAGAGCACATAAGCAATACCAAGCAGTGAGACCACCGCCAGGGCGGCCGGCAGGAAGGCGTCCCAATGCCCTGCACGCAGGCGATAGCCGGCCATAATGGTGGCGCCGATGGCTCCGATTGCGCCGGCTTGGTTCACGGTGGCGATGCCCGCGATGATCGAACCAAGAACAGCGAAGATCAGCGCCAATGGCGGCACCAGGATCACGATGACCTTGAGCAGCAGTTTGCGGTCGAACTTGCCCTCAAAAGGCACGACGGGCGCCATGCTCGGCCGGATCAGCGCGAGCGTCAGGATGAACAGCATGAACAGCCCGACCAGGACCAGGCCCGGCGCCAGCGCGCCCATGAACATATCGCCCGCGCTGGTCGAGGTGACCGAAAACTCGGAGGGCAGCGACAGCTCGCCCGTTGCCTCTTTGTAGAGGTTGGTCCGAGCGGTGCCCGCTTGGTCGACGGCCGCGGCCAACTGGTCAGCCAGGATGATCAGCACGATCGAAGGCGGGATGATCTGCCCAAGCGTGCCCGAGGCCGCGATGGTTCCGGTCGACAGCGGCATCGAATAGCCATTGCGCATCATCGCTGGCAGCGAGATGAGGCCCATGGCCACGACCGTTGCGCCCAGAATGCCCGTGGTGGCAGCCAGCAGCGCGCCCACGAACACCACCGAAATGCCCAAGCCCCCGGGGATCGGGCCGAATAGCTGCGCCATGGTGACCAGCAGATCCTCGGCGATCTTCGAGCGCTGGAGCATGATGCCCATGAACACGAAGAGCGGGATCGCGATCAGCGTGTCGCGCTCCGCCTCCCAATAGATCCCTCGGAAATTCGTGACCCCGGCCGAGAGCCATTCGCTTGCCGAGCCTTGGGCGAAAAAGGCGCCTCCGTCACCGGCCAGGAGCAAACCGGCGCCTTCGGCTACAAGAATGGTGACAATGGCCGAGCCTGGCAGCGCAAAGGCGACGGGAAAGCCCGAGGCCAGCGCCAAGGCCATCAGCAGGACGAGAAGGGCGAGAAAGACGAGTTCCATGGGTCAGACCTCCGTCACATGCTCGCCATCATGCCCGTGGACATGATGCGGGGCGCCGCCCGGATCGCCGCGCCAATCGGCCCAACTCTCGAGCAGATAGGCCGAGAACTGGATCATCATCGAGACCGCAAAGACCCCGAGAAAGCCCGCCATCAGATACTTCACATACATGCCAAAGCCGGCCTGGGTGACCTCGAGGCTGAGCAGCGGCGCCGTGATCACGCTCGATCCCGTCGCCATGCCGAAATAGAGGATCACCCAGCAGAACAGGATGCCCATGACCAGGCAGCCAAAGGCGTTCACGGCCCCCTGCGAGCGCCGGCGCATGTTGGCGTAGAAGACGTCGACCCGCACATGGCCGTCCTCGACCAGCGTGTGCGCCGAGGCAAAGAGGAACAGCGCGCCGTACCAGAACCGCACCAGATCCGCCTGGAAGGCCTGCTCGTAGCTGAAGACAAAGCGGGTGAAGACGATCAAGAGCTCGGCCAGCACGACGAAAAGCGCCAGCCAATGAAAGCCCAGCGTCGGTGTGATGAAGGCCAGCACCAGCGCAATGCCGATCATCGGCAAGTGCAGCTCGGGCGCTCGGTTGGCGTTGAAGCCCCAAGCGGCGGCCCGGTCCTCCCCGACGAAATCGGCCAGCAGCTCTTCGACCCGCAGGAACGAGACTGTGATGTCCGCGATCCCGATCAGCAGCACCGCCCAAAAGGCGAAACGGATCAACACGCGCACGATCAGCGACATGGTCTCGGCCTCGGCGCGCAGGTCGCGGTCGGGCGTGCGCATCGCATAGACCAGCGGCAGCGCGATCGCGATCAGATAGCTTAGGACTTGGACAGCGGCCAGGGCGGTGTTGCCTTCGCCCCCACCGAACAGCGCCGCAGTACCCGGCCAGTCCAGCCAGAAGGTCACCCCTGCATTTGCCACAAAGACGAGCGTCAAGCTCACCATGGCCCAGGCGAATGCTCGCAAGAGCATGGGAGGCCGCGAGGCGGCCGGCACGGCATCAGTCACGAGAGGAGCCCCCAGTTCACTGGACGCCCAAAACCGGCCTCCGGCCCCCCGGAGCGGTCGCGACGCCCCACATCAAGAAGGGCGGAGCGACCCTGATGGCGCTCCGCCCCGCAAACCGATCCGTGGATCAGTCGATGCCGACGACGTCGTTGCGCTTGACGCTGTACGCGACGTCTGCCTTCGCCATCCAGCCGCCGATGTCCTGGCGAGCGGACAGGCAGCTGTCGAAGATGCGCTTGGAGAGATCCGAGTGGTCACGGGCCTCTTCGATGACCTCTTCGGCCGCCTCGCCAAAGGCGTCGTAGACGTCGTCGTTGAACTCGCGCAGCTCGACGCCGTGCTCGGAGATGAGACGCGCCAGGTAGGTACCGTTGTTGGCGTTGGTCTCGGCCATCTGACGGGCGTTCTCTTCGTTGCAGCAGGCCTCGAGGATCGCCTGATCGGTCTTCGAGAGCGTGCCCCACCAGCTGGCGTTCATGCCGAAGGCGAGCTGCGAGCCCGGCTCGTGCATGCCCGGCCAGTAGTAGTACTTGGCCGCCTCGTAGAACTTCATGAAGAAGTCGTTGTAAGGGCCGACCCACTCGGTGGCATCGACGGCGCCCGAGACCAGGTTCTCATAGATCTGGCTGCCCGGCAGCGAGACCGGCGAGGCGCCGAGCTTGGCGAGTACGTCGCCGCCAAGGCCCGGAATACGCATCTTGAGGCCCTTGAGGTCGTCCGGGCTCTCGATCAGCTTGTTGAACCAGCCGCCCATCTGCACGCCGGTGTTGCCGCACGCAAAGTTCTTGAGGCCGAATTCGCCGGCGATCTCGTCCCACAGGGCCTGACCGCCGCCGTACTTAATCCAGGCGTCAATCTCGGTGTAAGTGAGGCCGAACGGAATCGCGGTGAACGGCGCCCAGCCCGGGTGCTTGCCCTTCCAGTAGTAGTCGGCGGCGATGTAGGCCTGGGCATTGCCCGAGGCGACTTCGTCGAAGCTGTCGAAGGCGCCGACGCGCTCACCGGCGGCGAAATACTGCACGTTGATGCGGCCGTCGGTGACCTCGCCGATACGGGCGGCCAGGCGCTGGGCACTAACGCCAAGGCCCGGGAAGTCGCGCGGCCAAGTCGAGACAATGACCATCTCGATGCGGCCCTGCGCGACGGCCGGCGCGGCCAGCGTGGTTGCAGCGGTCGCGCCAGCGGCAACGCCCGCGCTCTTGATGAACGAACGACGATCCATTTACGTCCTCCCCGACGTTAGATTGGGACTCTGGGCCGCTCCGCGCGGCTGACGCGGACCATATACAGGCGGTTGGCGCTTGCCAATGCCATTATCTGGAGCTTTCCCGGCCTTTTTGGGCAGTTTCATGGGCATTGCCTGCGGTTTGGGCATTGAGGGTCGCCCAGTGGGTCTCGATCGGGGTTAGATTTGCGGCCGCGGGCGGCATTGGCGCGCCGGTCAACCCCGCGGCCAGAACCTCTCCGACCAGGTGGGCAAGCGCAAAGCCGATCTTGTAGCCCCCCGTCGCCAGCCACAGCCCTGGTCGCCCTGGCACAGGGCCGACCAAGGGGCCGGCGCGCGGTGCCCTTGGGCGAATTCCTGCCCATCGATGACGAACGGGCGCCTCCGCAAGCGCCGGGCACAGCGCTCGTGCCTTTGCAATTACGCCGTCGAGCAAGGCGTCAGGACTGTCGCTGCTCCATGTGCGCTCGGCGGTCGAGCCCACCGCCACCCGCCCCGGACCGTGGGGCACGATGTAGAGGCCAGGCGCCGTGATCACCGGAGCATTCGCCGGCAAGCTGGCTTCGAGCTCGGCGGCTTGTCCCTTCTCCCCAACCAGATCGTGGCCAATCCAGGCGGCGCTCTCGGCGCCGGTCGCCAGCACGACGGCACCGCTCGAGACCAGGGTGCCCTCGATCTCCGCCCCGCCGCTTGTCAACCTTGTGCAGCGCGCTCCCAGCCGAAGCGCGCCGAGCCGGGCAACGCTCGCCACCAGAGCCTCGAGATAAGCCGTCGGATCGATCCGAGCGCTGAGGCTGTCATGCTGCAGCCCGGCCGCCCTCGCCTCTGGCGAAAGCAGGCCGGCCCAAGACGGCTCGGGCTTGTCGAGAAGACGCAACGTGCCGGCCCCATCCCACCGACCCGCTGCATTGCATTGCCGTGCGGCCCGCGCCCGCGCCTCACGGTCCGGCAGCCCTAAGATCCGCCCGGTTTTCGCATAGCCGGTGCCGAGACCGGTCTCGGCCTCCAAGGTGCTGACATATCCGGGCAAGCTCCGCAGGCCCGCCAGTTGGAGCGCCTTGATCGGGCTCCAAGGCTCTGGCCCCATCGGGACCAAGGCCCCGACCGGCGTCCCGCTGGCGCCTGAGCCCGGATGCGCCCTCTCGACAAGCATCACGCGCGCGCCCGCAACCAAACAGGCCCGCGCCGTCGCCAACCCAAAGACGCCACCGCCGATGATCAGGATGTCCGGTCGCTCCATGCCCTTGCCTCACGCCCCGCTTGCGCCGCGCCCCCGTTTGCGCCACGCCATGGTATGGCCCATCGGATGGATGCCAACAGTCCCGTCATGTGGCAGGGCGACGGCGTTCTCGTCTCGCGCCGCTATGGCGATGTCTACTACTCGGCAACCGATGGCCTTGCCGAGAGCCGCTATGTGTTTCTCGACGGCAATGATCTTGCCACTCGGATGCCACAAGCGGTCAGCTTTGCCGTGGGAGAGCTCGGCTTCGGCACGGGCCTGAACTTTCTGGCGGCCTGGATGCTGTGGGAGCAGGTTAACGGCGGCGCTGGCGTTCTCCATTACACGGCGTTTGAGATCTCCCAGCTTGCAGGTGCAGACATGGCGGCAGCGCACCGCCGCTGGCCAGAGCTTTTGCCCTGGTCCGAACGCCTGCTCGGCGCTCTGGCCACCGGAGAGCGCGTTGTCGATCTCGGATCGGCCCGTCTCGACCTGCGATTTGGCGACGCCCGCGCCGCGGTTCCGGCCTGGACCGGCGCGGCCGATGCCTGGTTTCTCGACGGTTTTGCCCCTGCTCGAAACCCGGAAATGTGGGAGCCGGACCTGCTCGCGGCGGTGCACGCTCGGACGCGGCCGGGCGGCAGCTTTGCCACCTTCACGGCGGCCGGGGCGGTGCGGCGCGCCCTCGTCGATTCGGGATATCTGGTAACCCGCTGCGCAGGCTTTGACCGCAAGCGCCATATGCTGGTCGGGCACCGATCGGCACAAACCAAGAACACGGAATCGAGGTCAGCGACCTAAGCAGCCGGATTTGCAAAATTTTTCTAGACTTGATCGCATATCAACATTTTGGGTTTACACCTTGTTAACTGGCCAAATGCATGGTGTCTCCAGACGCAATGAGAGCACCAGAGGCAGGAAACATGGAGAGTACCACCGCGCCACCCAACGCGACTTCCCCCGATGAAACGCTGGCCTCGATCCGGCTGCCTCTAGAAAATCTCGAATTTACCCTCGAGCAATATTTGATGATGAACGGCTGTAGATTGGACACTGAGACGCGGGTTCTGCTGGCCTGCGTGCGCGACTGTGTTGCACGGGTTGCGGTGTCGACCCGCCGGCTCCAGGTGAATGAGAGGGACCGGGCAAACCACTCCCAACGGGTCGCCTGAGCCGAGGCTGGCCGCCGCCGTTCTGGGACTTGCGCCCGCACCACGATCCGCTAAGAGCGTTTCCGGTTCGGACCTGCTCGGCTGAGCACGACGAGTTGGAGACGCGCAATGGCGGAGCGAACGCGCCCCTTGTTCTTGGGCGTGGACACGGGCGGCACTTATACCGATGCTGTCGTCCTAGACGGCAGTCGGTTGGACGCACCGGATCGCGCGGTGCTCGCCAAGGCCAAGAGCCCGACCACCCATGCCGCACTGGAGCGGGGCATAGCTGGAGCGGTCACCTCGGCGCTCGTGGCGTCCGCGGCTGATCCAGCCGACATCGCGTTGGTCTCGTTGTCCACCACGCTGGCGACCAATGCGCTGGTCGAGGGGCAGGGGCGGCCTGCCGCGCTGATCATGATTGGCTTCTCAGCGGCTGATGCCGAGCGCCAGGGCTTGGCGGAGGCCTTGAGCCAAGACCCGCTGATCCTGATCGAAGGCGGCCATGATGCCATGGGAAGCGCCCGCGACCCGCTCGATGAGGCGGCGCTCACCGCGGCCCTCGATGCCCTGCCCGAGGGCATCGAGGCTGTCGCTGTCTGCGGTCAGTTCGCCGTGCGCAATCCGGCGCACGAGGTGCGGGCCCGAGAGATCATCCGGAACCGGCGTGGCATACCCGTAACGTGCTCGCACGAGCTCACCGCCGCGATCGGCGGCCCGCGGCGCGCGCTGACCGCGCTGTTGAACGCGCGCCTGACCGCGTTGATCGATGGCCTAATCGCGGCGTGTGCCGGATTGATGGCCAAGCGCGACATCGATGCGCCGCTCATGGTTGTGCGCGGTGACGGCGCCTTGGTCGCCGCGGATTACGCCCGCGAGCGGCCGATCGAGACCATTCTGTCCGGCCCGGCCGCCAGCCTGGTCGGGGCAGGCTGGATGACCCGCTCGGCCAATGCCATCGTCTCGGATATCGGCGGCACGACGACCGATATCGCGGTGCTGACCGACGGGCGCCCGCGCCTCGATCCGGCTGGCGCGCGCGTCGGCGGCCACCGCACATCGGTCGAGGCGGTGGCGATGCGAACCCACGGTCTCGGTGGCGACAGCCTGGTCGAGGCGATCGAGGGCAGTCTGCCGGTGCGCCTTTCCTTGGGGCCTCGCCGGGCCGTGCCGGTCGCAATGTTGGCCGCGGAGCATCCCGAGATCGTGCACGCCGCCCTTGACCGGTGCTTGGCCGAGACGCGAACCGAACCCGCCTCTGGCCGCTTCTATCATGCGACGGGTCGTGCGGTGCAGGCCCCGTCGGCGCGCGAGGCCGAGATCCTGGAGCGGCTGTCGGCCGGGCCGACCGAGGCCGGGGCCATCGAGCGGCTCCCGCGTCTTGCCGCCGCCGCTCGACGCTTGCTCGATGCGGGACGCGTGCGCCTCAGCGCCTTCACGCCGACCGATGCCGCGCATGTGCTCGGCCTGGTCGAGACCCATGACCGTGCCGCCGCGCGCAAGGCTGCCACGCTCTTTGCCCGGCGCAGAGGGGCCGATGGCCGGGTGATGGCAGACACGCCCGAGGCTCTCTCTGAGCGGGTGCTGGCCCTGCTCGAGCGCCGCTCGGCCGAGCACATCTTGGACGCCGCCCTGACCGAGGACGGCTACGACGCCGAGGATCTGGCGACCTCGCCACTCGGAGCCGCTGCGCTCGACGGACGGGTGGGCATCGTTGCCCCGCGTCTGGCCCTGTCGATCCCCCTGATCGGCCTCGGTGCCAGCGCGCCGCTCTATTATCCTGGTATCGGGCGCCGACTTGGCGTCGACACCGAAGTCCCGCTCCATGCGGATGTGGCCAATGCCATCGGCGCCGTGGTGGGCGGTGTGCAGATCCGCCGCAGCGCCAGTGTCTCGGTGCCGGCCGAGGGCCGGTTCCGCGCCCATCTCCCCTCGGGCCCCGCCGATTTCGCCGATGCAGACACGGCGACGGCGGCCTTGGCCGAAGCACTCGAGGCGGATGTGATGGCCCGCGCCCGCGCCGCCGGCACCGACGCGCCCGAAATCCGGCGCCAGACCGAGCGGCGCGAGGCGACCATCGAAGGGCGCACCGTCTTGGTCGAGGCGGTCGTGACCGTCAGCGCCACCGGGCGGCCGAGGCTCGTCCGCCCCGCCGCCTGATCGGAGACCGCCCATGGCCTTGCTGATCGAGCAAATCCCCGCTGAGAACCTCGCCCCCCATATCAGCGCCTTGGCCGATCTGCGGATCGCGGTGTTCCGCGATTGGCCGTATCTCTATGACGGAGATCGGGCCTATGAGGCACGGTATCTTGAAACCTATCGCACCAGCGAGCACGCCGTGGTCATCGGTGCCTGGGATGGCGAGCGGTTGGTCGGGGCCTCCACCGGCACCCCGCTCGAGGACCATGAGGCGGCGTTCGGCGCGCCGTTCCTCGCGGCCGGCTACGCTCTGGCGGACATCTTCTATTGCGCCGAGTCCGTGTTGTTGCCCGCCTATCGCGGCCAAGGGGCGGGGCACGCCTTTTTTGAGGCGCGCGAGGCGCATGCCCGCCGCCTCGGCCGGCGCTACTCGGCCTTTTGCGCGGTGGTGCGTCCGGCGGACCATCCGGCCCGCCCCACAGCCTATCGCCCACTCGACGGCTTCTGGCGGGCCCGCGGCTATGCGCCCCTGGAGGGGGCCGTCACCCAGTTCGGCTGGCGCGATATCGGTGAGACCGAGGAGACCGAGAAGCCCATGCAGTTCTGGCTCCGGACGCTCTAGGTGCTGTCCTACCAGCACGCCTACCATGCAGGCGGTCCCGCCGATCTGCACAAACATGCGATCCTGGCTGAGCTGCTGGTCCGCTTGACCGAGAAGTCGCGCCCGATCAGCTATCTCGAGAGCCATGCGGGGCGCGGGCTTTACGATCTTGCGGCGCCCGAGGCGATGCGGACCGGGGAGGCCGCCGCTGGGATCGCGCGGGCCGCACCCGAGGGCCCGTTTGCAACGGCACTCGCAGCGATCCGATCGGCGCATGGGGCAACGGCCTATCCCGGCTCCCCGCTCCTTGCCCGCACATTGCTGCGCGAGCACGACCAGCTGACCCTCTGCGAGCTGCACCCCGCCGAGCATGCGGCGTTGCGCGACGCTCTGGCTGGCCCCGGCGTGTCGATCCACCGACGCGATGGGCATGCGGGGCTGTTGGCGCTCACGCCGCCAAAGCCGCGCCGTGGCCTTGCGCTGCTCGACCCGAGCTTTGAGGTGAAGGACGAGTATGCGCAGACGGCCGAGACAGCCCTCGGCGTCCTCAGCCGCTGGCCCGAGGGCACGGTCATGATCTGGTACCCGCTGTTGGAGGCGGCCCGACACGCGCCAATGATCGCGCGCTTGCACGACCAGCTTGGCGAAGCATTCGCCCATCATGAGGTGCGCTTTGCCGACCCCGCGCCGCGAGGCATGTATGGATCGGGGCTCGCCATCCTCAATCCGCCCTATGGGCATGCTGCGCTGATCGCGCGGGCCATGGCGCCGCTGGGGGCGGTGTTCGGGCCCGCGTGACAGGCCCGCCCCGCCGAGCTAGACACCGCAAAAGGCGAGAGGGCGATGGCACGCAAGCGACGCGGACGCGCGATCCATGGTTGGCTGATCCTCGACAAGCCGCTCGGGGTGAGCTCGGCCCAGGCGGTGGCCAAGGCCCGCTGGGCGCTCGAGGCGCAAAAGGCGGGCCATGCGGGCACCCTGGATCCGCTGGCCACCGGTGTGCTGGCGGTAGCCTTTGGCGAGGCGACCAAGACGGTCGCCCTGGTCCAGGACGGGCTGAAGACCTACCGCTTCGGCATCCGATTGGGTCAGGCGACCAAGACCGACGATGCGGAGGGTGCCGTGATCGCCGAGAGCGCCGAGCGCCCCTCGGACCACGCCATCGAGACAGCGCTGGACGGGTTTCGCGGCGATATCCTCCAGGTGCCTCCGCTCTACTCGGCCGTGAAGGCGAACGGGGCGCGGGCCTATGATCTGGCGCGGGCCGGTGCCGTTCCGGAGCTTGCGCCGCGCCCGCTGTGGGTCGAGCGGTTGGACCTGGTGGCCCGAGACGGCCCCGACCAGGCAACGCTGGACTTGGTATGTGGCAAGGGCGGCTATGTCCGCTCGATCGCGCGGGATCTGGGACGGGCGCTCGGCTGCCATGCCCATGTCTCGGAGCTCCGCCGGATCGCCAGCGGTGCCTTTACAGAGGCCGATGCGCTGTCCTTCGATGCGCTCGATGCCGTCCGCGCCGGGGAGCGGACGGCCCCGCTTTTGCCCGTCGAGACCGGTTTGGCGTCCCTGCCCGAGATCCCTGTGGATGCAGCCGCAGCCGGAGATCTGCGCCAAGGCCGCAGCCTGTCCGCGCCCGATTGCACAGACGGCCCGGCCTGGGCCAGCCACGGCGGGCAGGCGGTGGCGCTCTGCTCGGTGGCGGACGGCCGGTTGCGCCCAAACCGGGTGCTGCTGCACGGCCAGGACAGTGCCTGAGAAAGCGCTGGCATTCGTTTGCGCTTTCAGGCATACACCGCCGGTCTGTCACACGAGACGACACTCCGCCCCCGCGACCGCGCTGGACGACATCCCGGCCCTGGCCCCGGACGGCGGCGATCATCGACGCGAAAAGGAGCACACGATGTCGATCACGCCGGAGCGCAAAGAGACGCTCATCAAAGACTATGCGACCAAAGACGGCGACACCGGCTCGCCCGAAGTGCAGGTGGCGATCTTGACCGAGCGGATCACGAACCTTACCGAGCACTTCAAGACCCACAAGAAAGACAACCACTCGCGCCGCGGCCTGCTCAAGATGGTCAGCCAACGGCGCAAGCTGCTCGACTATGTAAAGCGCCGCGACGAGCCTCGCTATCGCGACCTTATCCAGCGTCTCGGCATCCGCCGATGACCTGACCCGAGCGCCCCGAGATCCGCATGGATCCGGGGCGTTTGCACGAGGGGACCGGCCCTCCCTGGCGGCCTGCCCGTCCGACCCGGCCACATCCGTCCGTCGATCCGCCGCGAGCCCCGGCTGCGGGTCTTTGGGAAACCGAGCGGGGCCGTCCCGGGACCGGGACGACGCAAGGAGCGCCGAGCGCTCCGACAAGGGAAACGCTACATGTTCGATATCACCCGCGAAAGCATCGAGTGGGGCGGCGAGACGCTGACCCTCGAGACCGGTAAGATGGCCCGCCAGGCCGACGGATCGGTGCTCGCGACCTATGGCGAGACCACGGTGCTGGCCACCGTCGTCTTCGAGAAGAAACCCAAGGAGGGGCTCGATTTCTTCCCCCTCACCGTCCACTACCAAGAAAAGTATTACGCGGCCGGCAAGATCCCCGGCG
Source organism: Pseudomonadota bacterium (assembly GCA_039187815.1). GTDB lineage: Bacteria > Pseudomonadota > Alphaproteobacteria > Rhodobacterales > Rhodobacteraceae > Thermohalobaculum. The sequence continues at coordinate 26,544 of JBCCZI010000014.1, forward strand.
GCTTCTTCAAGCGCGAAGCCAAGCCAACCGAGAAGGAGGTACTGACCTCGCGCCTGATCGACCGCCCCGTCCGCCCGCTGTTCGTGCCGGGCTTCAAGAACGAGACGCAGGTCATCGTGACCGTGCTGAGCCACGATCTCGAGAACGATCCGGACATCGTCGGCATGATCGCCGCCTCGGCCGCGCTGACCCTGTCCGGTGCGCCGTTCATGGGCCCGATCGGTGGTTGTCGCGTCGGCTTCGACCACGAAGGCCAATATGTGCTGAACCCCAAGGTCGAGGACATCAAGGACCTGCGCCTCGATCTGATCGTGGCCGGCACCCGCAACGCGGTGATGATGGTCGAATCCGAGGCCTATGAGCTGTCCGAAGCCGAAATGCTTGGCGCCGTGACGTTCGGTCACGAGGCCGTCAAGCCGGTGATCGACGCGATCATCCGCCTGGCCGAGAGGGCGGCCAAGGAGCCGTTTGACTACCAGCCGCCGGACCATTCGGCGATCATGGCCCGGGTGCGCGAGATCGCCGAGGCGCCGCTGCGCGATGCCTTCGCGACCCTCGACAAGCAAGAGCGCCAGGGCAAGATCTCCGCTGCAAAAGATGCGCTGATGGCGGCGCTGACCGAGGAGGAGCGCGAGGACAAAGGCGTCGGCGCCAGCTTCAAGGCGCTGGAGGCCGAGATCCTGCGCGGCGACGTGGTCAACACGGGCAAGCGCATCGACGGGCGCGACCTTACGACCGTGCGGCCCATCGAGTGCGAGGTCGGTATCCTGCCCCGCACCCACGGATCGGCTCTGTTCACCCGCGGCGAGACGCAGGGGCTGGTCGTCACCACGCTCGGCACCGGCGATGACGAGCAGATCATCGACGCGCTCGAGGGCGAGAGCCGATCGAACTTCATGCTGCATTACAACTTCCCGCCCTACTCGGTCGGCGAGGCAGGGCGCATGGGTCCTCCGGGACGGCGCGAGATCGGTCACGGTAAGTTGGCCTGGCGCGCGCTGCAGGCCGTGCTTCCGGCGCCCACAGACTTCCCCTACACCGTCCGCCTGGTCTCGGAGATCACGGAATCGAACGGCTCGTCGTCCATGGCCACCGTCTGCGGCGGTTCACTGTCGATGATGAATGCCGGCGTGCCGCTCAAATCGCCGGTGGCGGGTGTGGCCATGGGCCTGATCCTCGAGAGCGACGGCAAGTTCGCGGTTCTGACGGACATCCTCGGGGATGAGGACCATCTCGGAGATATGGACTTCAAGGTCGCCGGCACCGAGGCGGGCATCACCTCGCTGCAGATGGACATCAAGGTGGCCGGCATCACGCCCGAGATCATGGAGCAGGCGTTGGCCCAGGCCAAAGACGGCCGGATGCACATCCTGGGCGAGATGGCCAAAGCGCTTAGTCAGACGGGCGAGTTCTCGGTCCACGCGCCGCGCATCGAGACCATGCAGATCAACCCGGACAAGATCCGCGAAGTGATCGGCTCGGGCGGCAAGGTGATCCGCGGCATCGTCGAGGAGTCAGGCGCCAAGATCGACATCAACGACGAGGGCATCATCAAGATCGCCTCGCCCGACGGCACCTGCATCGAGAAAGCCCGCGACCTGATCAACGCGATCGTCGCCGAGCCCGAGATCGGCCGGATTTACAATGGCAAGGTCGTCAAGATCATGGATTTCGGTGCCTTCGTGAACTTCTTTGGCAAGCGCGACGGGTTGGTGCACGTCTCTCAGATGTCCTGGGAGCGTGGCTCGAACCCCAAGGAACTCGTCAAGGAAGGCCAGGAGGTCAAGGTCAAGCTGCTCGGCTTCGACGACCGCGGCAAGGTCAAGCTGTCCATGAAGGTGGTCGACCAGAAGACCGGCAAGGAGATCACCAAGGAAGAGGCGGAAACCGCCGAGTAATCCCCGGGGTGGCGCGCGGATCTTCCCGCGCCACCCTGCTCACGCCGCCTGCCGGGGGAGCCCATGACCGACCCCGTCCATTGTCTCACGATCCTATCGACCAAATCCGCCGGATCGAGCATCCTCCAGGCGCTGCTGCAGCGAACAGTGTCGGCCAAGCTGGTCGCAAAGACACGCCATTTCGAGAACGAGACGCTCTGGTGGACCAAGTGCGCCTCGGCCCTGGGCATGGCGCAGCGACGCATGCCGCTTAGCGAAGTGCCGCTCCCCAAGCCGCGCGCGGTGCGCGATCTCGAGACCCTGCTGCGAGAAAATGCCGTCCCCGGCGGGATCGAGATCTCCCGTGACGGGTGTTTCGACGCCTTTGAGCGGCTGGCCGAGGCCCACGCTCCGGTCTTTGTTGAGAAGTCCCCGCATCACCTCTATCAGCCAGCAGCGCTCGAGCTGATCCAGACCTTCGCCAGGACCAGCGCGCGCGTCCAGATGCGCATGATCGGGCTGGTTCGCAATCCCATCGACACGGTCTATTCCTCGTGGCGCCGCTTTGGCGTGCTGCCAGCGCGCGAAGAGGCCGAATGGCGCCGCGCCTACGCCAATCTGCAGGCTTTGGCCGCGGCGATGCCGGACCATGTGGTGATCCTGCGCTATGAAGATCTGGTCGATGATCCCGCCGGTTTGATGGAGCCGCTCCGCCAGTGGGGCCTTTCGCCTGCCGAGGGGGCAACGGGATTGCACGCCCGTTCTGTGGCCCGCTGGCGGTCGGACCCGCGGTTTCGCTTTGTGCCTGCGCCCGAGACCCGGGCAATGGCGCGCGCGCTCGGATATGCCGATGACACGCTGGTCGGCGTGCCAGGTAATCTGCTGGCGCGCGATCGCCTGAGGGCCGCGTGGCACGGCGCCCGGCATCGATGGGCCATGCTCGGATCCTAGTGTAGGGTTCTGTCACACGCACTGCGCTTTGGGGGAGACCATGACCGATCTTCCTTCCCATGCCTCGGTCGTCGTGATCGGCGGCGGCGTCATGGGATGCTCCACCCTCTACCATCTGGTCAAGATGGGCGTGGGCGACGTCATTCTGCTCGAGCGCAACCGCCTGACCTCTGGCACCACCTGGCATTCGGCGGCCCAGGTCCGCGCGCTGCGCCATTCGCAGAACCTGACGCGGATGATCCAATACTCGATCGATCTCTATGCCCGTCTCGAAGAGGAGACTGGACAATCCGTCGGCTGGATCCAAAAGGGCTCGCTGTCCATCGCCACCCAGCCGGATCGGCTGACCCATATCCGCCGGCAAGAGGCCTTGGCCCGCGCCTATGGCATCGAGGCCCGCTCGATCGGCGCCGGCGAGGCCCAGGAGCGCTGGCCGCTGTTGAACGCCCAGGATGTTTTGGGCGCGGTCTGGTCGCCAGATGACGGGCGGGTCAGCCCTTCGGATGTCTGCGCGGCCTTGGTCAAGGCGGCGCGGCGCCTCGGCGCCAGGATCTTTGAGCAGACGGGGGTCACGGGCCTTTTGACCGAGCGGGGCCGGATCAGGGGCGTCGAGACCGTGCGCGGGACCGTGGCATGCGACGCGGTGGCGCTGTGTGCGGGGCTGTGGTCGCGCGAAATCGGCGCCATGGCGGGTGCCTCGGTGCCGCTTTTGGCCTGCGAGCACTTTTATCTGCTGACCAAGCCCATCGAGGGGATCGCGAGCAACATGCCAACGCTCTCGGACCATGACAGCCATCTCTATATCCGCGACGACAGCGGCGGGCTGCTGGTCGGCTGTTTTGAACCCATGGGCAAACCGATCCCGCCAGGTCAGCTCGACGCCAGCTTCGAGTTCGGCTTGCTCCCCGAGGATTGGGGCCATTTCGAGCCGATGATGGAGAACGCGCTTCATCGCCTGCCGCCGCTCGAGACCGCCGAGGTCAAGATGCTGCTGAACGGGCCCGAGAGCTTCACGCCCGACGGTGCCTTTATGCTAGGCGAGACCGCAGAGACCCGAGGTCTCTTCCTCGGCTGTGGCATGAACTCGGTGGGGATTGCCTCAGGAGGCGGGGCGGGCATGAACCTCGCGCACTGCATTCTGCATGGGCACACAGCGATGGATTTAGCAGAGGCCGATGCGCAGCGCTTTGCGCCGGTCTTCGACCGGGTCGAGCATCTGATGGCCCGCGCGCCCGAGATCCTGGGGACGCATTACGAGATCGCCTATCCCGGACGGCAGCTCAAGACGGCGCGTGGGCTGCGTCCTTTGCCGCTCGATGCCGAGCACCGGGCCGCGGGCGCGCATTTTGGCCAGTTCTATGGCTGGGAGCGCCCCCTCTTTTTCGGCAAGACGGCCGAGCCCACGCTCCGCTTTGATCGGCCCGATTGGTTCGAGCAGGTGCAGACCGAGGTCATGGCGGCCCATGAGCACGCGGCGGTCTTCGACGCGTCGTCCTTTGGCAAGATCGATGTCGTTGGCCCGGAGGCCGAGCGGCTGCTGCTGGCGGCCTGCGCCGGCCATATGGCGCGCCCGCCGGGTTCGGTGATCTACACGGCCATGTTGAACGCCCGCGGCACGTTTGAGAGCGATCTCACGGCGCAGCGCCTGGCCGAGGATCACTACCGCCTCTTTGTCGGCACGGCGGCGATCAAGCGTGATCTCGCCTGGCTCGCGCGCTCCGCCGAAGGCTTTGACGTGACGCTGAGCGATGTCACCGAGGACTGGGCGGTGCTCGGCCTGATGGGTCCGCGCTCGGCCGATATCGCTTTGCAACTGGGTGGCGAGGCGCTTCTCGAACTCGGCTATTTCCGCCACGGCCCTGCGCAGCTGTCCGGTTGCGCGGTGCGGGGCGCGCGGCTGTCTTATGTGGGCGAGCCCGGGTGGGAGATCACCTGCCGCGCCTGCGACGCCCGCCAGATCTATGCGGCGATGACGGCGGCGGGCGCCAAACCGGCCGGGCTCGTTGCACAGACATCCATGCGGGTCGAGAAGGGCTTCTGTGCCATGGGGCACGAACTCGATGGCGATCTTTCGCCCATTGAGGTTGGCCTCGCGTTTGCGACCCGGTCCTCTGGTGGGTTTACCGGCTTCGACGCTCTCGAACACAAGCGGGCACAAAGCGCGGCCAACAGGCTGATCTCTCTGACGTTTCTTGACGATAGCGTGGTCCCAATCGGACATGAGCCGATTTGGCGGTCGGACCGGATCCTTGGCCGGACCACCTCATGCGCCTTTGGCTACCGTGTGGGGCGACCGGTCGCTTTGGGCCTTGTTGATGTGCGACCCGAGGACGGCACGGTCTTGGAGATCGACATTGCGGGGCGGAGGGTCGGGGCGACTGTCACGCGAGGAGCCCTCTTTGACCGCCATGGCGAGCGGATGACACGTCTTGCGCAGACGGGATCTCAGGCGCTCGCCTGAGCATCGCCAGCCGGCGGCAGGCGACCGAAATGCTATGTTGCAGTGCACAGTAATACACAAGTTTCCCAAGTTGTTCATCTCAAGATCGCTTTGTTTTCCGTGCTGCGATGAAACAATCCTGGGCTAACGGTTGTCAGCCTCGGTCCTGTCCTCTACCGTTTTCTTTGGCATCTTGGCTGACCTTGAGAAAACGGGGGAGCCAGGAATGGACATTCGCCCGCGCTTGTCCGCGTGATGCGCCTGGGTTTTTCACGGACCCGGTCATCCCGTTCAGGCGCGGCGGGTGCTCGGCCTGGGAGGGGACCTCGGAGGCACAATATCATGGTTTCAAAGACAGGGATGGCCGTCGTGGCGCTTGCCGCGGCAGCGCTGAGCGTGACATCGGCCGGAGCCCAGGACATCGAGGCAGGGGCCAAGCTCTACAAGCGGGAATGCCGGGGCTGCCACGGCCCGACGGCAAAGGGGCTGGCCAGCTATCCCAAACTTGCTGGCCAACCGCAGGACTATCTGGTCCAGCGCCTAAAGCAGTACCGAGCCGGAGAACGGCTCGGCCCCAATACGCCTCTGATGGCCCCGCGTGCAAAGAAGCTTTCGGACGATGACATCACCAACATCACGGTGTTCATCGTCGAGACGTTCTAGGGGTCTCGACCCGGATCCAGACCCTGCAACGAAATGTGTTGTGAGGGGTCCGGATCCGTCCTAGCCTAGAACAGTTTCGAGGTCTGCAGCGCACGGCTGCACCATGCCCCGAAACGAAAAAAGACGATAATCCAAGGGAGGACTGAATGATCAGTCGACAACTCAAGGGGCTCCTGCCTCTCGTCGCGGGCTCTGTCATGTGCGCAGTGCCGGTCATGGCGCAAGGCGCAGAGCTGACGCACAGCGTTGTTCTGGAAGATCTCGAAAATCCCTGGGACATGGCGTTCCTGGACGACGGGACGATGTTCTACACCGAGAAATGCCGCGGGCTTTCCGTGCGCATGCCCTCGGGTGAGACCACGGCGCTGCTCGGCATGAGCGACACCGAAGGCTTTGCCGTCACGGCCGGTGACCTGTTCTGCGAGGGTCAGGCTGGCATGATGGGCGTGGCGGTCGATCCGGCCTTTGACGAGAACCGCCGGATCTATGTCTACTCGACCTCCAATCTGTCCCAGCCCCACACCAACCGCCTGATGCGGATGGTGGTCAGCGATGATTTCTCCAGCGTGTCGGACCGGCTCGATATCGTCGACGACGTGCCCTACAAGATGAAGGCCTCCGACCATCCCTTCGGTGGGCCGGGCGCGCATAATGGCGGCCGGGTTCGGTTCAATCCGGGCGACGGGTTCCTCTATCTGACCACCGGTGATACCCACAATGGCGAGGTGCCGCAGAGCCCGACCATGATGGGCAGCAAGGTGCTGCGCATCGACACGGACGGGACCGCCGCCCCTGGCAACACCCCGCCCGTCGGCTTTGACAAGCGGACCTATACCTACGGGCACCGGAACGTGCAGGGCATCGCCTTCCATCCCGGCACCGGGACCCCGATCGCCGCTGAGCATGGCCCGTGGCATTCGGACGAGGTCACCGTCCTGCGCAATGGGGGCAATGCCGGCTGGGATCCCCGCCCCAACATGGCTGGCCGCGGCGACTGCCCGGACAATTATTGCGGCTACAGCCCCAACCAGATGGATGGCGAGAACCGCTTCCAACGGGCGTCGTGGATGCCCATGACCGATTTCATCACCTATCCCAGCGCCATGCCGCCGATCTGGAACAACAATGGCTGGTCGCAGGGTACATCGTCGGCCGCCTTCCTTGAGGGCGATGCCTGGGGCGATATGGAAGGTGCCATGGTCGTCGGCATCATGGGGATCGGCTTTGGTGGCACGCCGCTCGGACAGCGGATCGAGGTGCTGGAGCTCTCCGAGGATGGCACAGAGGTGCTGAGCATCAGCACCATGGCGCTGCCAATGGACTCAGGCCGGTTCCGGTCGCTGGTCACGGGGCCTGATGGCAGCCTCTATGCCGCGATCGACGAGGGTACCATATTCAAGCTCAACCCCTGAGCAATCCAAGACTGCGCCGCCCCGGTGGCGCAGTCTGACCCGTCAGTCGCCGAGGACGAACGCCTCGGGCACCTCATAGCGCTGGTCATCGGCCCGAATGCGGTGCGTGCCTGCCTCGATCGACCAATTCGTATCGGTCCCGACACCCGACATCGTGGCGCTGGCAGACAAGAAGGTGCCGTGCACGAAGTACAGGCTGCGGGCAAATCCGTTTGAGAATCGCACCACCACGGTCGCATCGCCGCCGCCGCTGCGCGCGACGGAGGCGCGGCAAAGACCCAAGGCTTGGCCCTGCTCCTGCGCACAGCGGACCTGCCCCGTCGCATCGAATTTGCGCTTGCGGGCCCTGCGCTTGCTGTCATCCGGGCCCCGCGGTGTAAGGCCGTCCGGGCCCATCGCCGGAACCAATCGGTCGGCTGGCACAAACCCCGAAGCGCCGCCGCGAAAGGGCCGACCCTCGCACCAAAGCTGCGCGCCGGCCTCTGAGCATCCGAGATTGGAGAGAATGGCGCCGTTGGGAAGGGCCGCCACCTCGGCTGCGCTCTCCGCGGGGGCCTCGCGTAAGGCAACGTCATCCGCGACTTGCCAGCGTCGGACGCCGCCCTCGGCAGGCGGGCGGGTCATGCTCGCGTCGGTTTGGTCTGGCACCGACTGGGCTGGGACCTCGCCCAACCCGGCGAGCGACATCGCGACAGCCGTTGCCAGGCAAAGGCCTGAGCGCACAGACGTCATCCTCTGTTCGGTCATGGATCGCTCATCCGCAAGTCGACCATTCGGCGCGCCGCAAGATCACCCAGAAACTTCGAGACGTCGGCGATGATGAGGTCGACGGGGGCGTTGTAGGTCTTGGCCAGCCCTTCCGAAATGGCGCCAAGCGAGCGGGCGCCATCGACTTCCCCGAGAATCGCCACCCCGATCTGATCGAGCTTGAGCGCGCGCTCGGGCGCCAGCAGGAACCAGCCCTGTCGCACCTGGCACTGATGAAGGCGCACGCCCCGCGGCAAGGCCGGGATGTCGTCGGGCGCAAGTGTCATAGCGGCAAGGTCACTCCGATCCCCGAGCGATAACGCACCCACGCCCTTAACCCGGCACGGCCATTTGGCCATGCCGGTCGATTCGGCGCGCCCCTTGTGCGACGCCGCGCGGGCAACCGTCGATGAGGCTGTCGGCTCGGTTTAGAACAGATCTTCGTCCTCATCGGCCGGGAAATACATGTTGATCTCCATGCCGCAGCTGAGTTCTTCGATCGTGGGTGTGGTCCAGGCCATGATTGTCCTCCCTTTTTATGGCGTAAACGCTAGGGTTCGAAGGACTGAGGGTCAAGCCATTCGGCTCTGGGCTGGCTCAGGGGCCGGGCTCGGGGGGCTTGGCGGGCTCGGGGGGTGAGGACGCGATGGCGGCAATCGACGTGCTCCAACGAGATGTGGCGCGCAGCGGTGTGGCGCTCTCCGAAAGCGATCGCACCGTGATCCGCGACCGCCTCAAAGACTTTGGCGCCGCGGCAGGAGAGACGGTCCAGGCCCAAACCCGGGTTGCCGATCAATGGCTCTTCCTGACCGAGGGCATCATGGCTTCGGAGCAAACCTGGCCCGATGGCTCGACTTCGATCGCCCGCTTCTTCGAGACCGGTCACATCTGCGCGAACCTGACGAGCGCCTGGACCCGCGAGCTGGCAGCGGATGAACTGATTGCGATCACGGATGTGGTCGGCCTCAGCCTGCCTGACGCGTTCTTTCGCCAGGAATATCTACGTGGCGGCGCCTTTGGCACCTATCTGCGGATCAAGACCATGGAGACGCTGTTGCTCGACAAGGAGTTGATCTGCGCCAAGACCTCCGGCCAGATCGAGCCGCGATACCGTTTTTTGGAGCAGCACCATGCCGAGGTGCTGACCCGCACGCGGCAAAAGGACATCGCGCGGTTTCTCGGTGTTACGCCGCAGGGGCTCTCCCGATTTTTGAAACGCCGGATTGGGAGCGATGGTTAACCGAAGTTCATCGGGCTCCGTCGCCGGTGGGATATCCATGACGCAGATCTGCGGCAACATGGGTGGCGCCGGCAATGCTCGAGACGATCAAGACGATCCGGGCCGCGTGGCCGATGCTCAAACGGGCCATCGGCAGTGGCCAACTCTTTCGCCCGCAATGCCGGTTGGTTGAGCCCTCTCCGGATATCCACTGCCAGTATGACGTTGCCGTCCCCATTGGCACGGGCACGGTGATGACGGCCAATGTCTTTCGCTCCCGGGCGCGGATGGAGGTCGGTGAGGCCGACCCGGTGGTGATGTGCGCCCACCCTTACGACAACCATAAGACCCCTGCGCTGAAGCGGACGCCGCTCGGCGGGCCGCCGCAGCAATATCGGCTGATCCCCCAGGCGGGCGGGGTGCCGGAGTTCTCGACATTGGCCAGCTGGGAGGCACCGGATCCCAATCTCTGGGTTCCGGCCGGCTATACGCTCGTGAACCTCAATCTGCCCGGCTATGCCAACGCCAAAGGTGAGGCTGGGTTGATGTCGCAGCGCCAGGGCGAAGATTATTATGCCGGGATCAAATGGGTCGCGGAACAGGACTGGTGCGATGGCAATGTCGGGCTGAGCGGTGTCAGCTATCTCGCCATCAGCCAGTATCATGCGGCGGTGGCGGCCTTTGATGATGGTGACGCCTCGCCGCTCAAATGCATCGCGCCCTGGGAGGGGCTGTCGGATCTCTACCGCGACCTTGCCTGCCGCGGCGGCGTGGAGGACCGAACCTTCCTCTCGTTCTGGTGGCACACCGAGGTCAAGGAAACGCTGAACAATCCGGCTGTGGATCTGATCGCGCGCGAAGGGGCCTTGCCGCCGGATTTGCTCGATCTGCACCCGCTGTTCGACGCCTACTGGGCGGACAAGGCGGTGGACTTCTCAAAGATCCGCACGCCCTTGCTGGTCTGTGGATCGTTCTCGGATCATGAGCTGCACACGCCGGGCTCGATCCGCGCGTTCGAGACGGCTGCGAGCCCCCGCAAATGGCTCTACACGCACCGCACGGGCAAATGGGTGTCGTATTACTCCAGCGAGGTGACGGCGCTGCTCCTGGATTTCATGTCCCACCACCTGAAAGGGGAGCGCAACCGCTTTGACACGCTCGAGCCCGTCCGTTTGGAGGTGCGCAAGAGCCGCGACGAGATCCACGAGGTGCGCTTTGAGGCCGGATGGCCTCTACCGGAAACCGAGTTCCGCAAGCTTTACTTGACCGAGGCGGGGCTGTCCGAGGAGCCGTCCAAGGTCGCCGCAGAGACTGCGTATGCCGCCGATGACTCGGCGGTCTTCGATCTGACGTTCACCGAAGATATCGAGATCAGCGGGCCCATGGTGCTGTGTCTGTGGTGCGAGGTGCGTCCCGGCGCGGATGGCCAGCAACCGGACGACATGATCCTCTGCTGCTATGTGGATAAGCGCGACCGAGGGGGTGCCTCCGTCCGCTTCAACGGATCTGCAGGTCAGACCGAAGACATGGTCACCCGCGGCTACATCCGGGTGTCGCGGCGCGCGCTCGATCCCAGTCACTCGACCGACTGGTGTCCGGTCCTGCGCGGCGACATGGTCCAGCCGCTGAGCTCCGGGGAGATCGTGCCCGTCAAGATCGCCCTGTGCCCCAGCAGCACCCTCTTCAGCGCTGGCGAGCGGCTGCGCCTGATCATCTCGCCGCGCGATCTCGTGCATGCGCCCATTTTCGGCAAAGACACCGCCCCAAACACCGGTCTGCACGTTCTGCATATGGGCGGCGATAGAAACGCGCACCTGTTGGTTCCGGTGATCAATCGCGAGGGACGGGGGCGCAAATGACCGGCCCCGCGCTCGTCGATCCGGTTACAGTCCGCAGCAGAGTCGGGCACTTGGGAAACGAGCCGATGATCGTCGTCCATCACAATCCGGACTCCGGGACCTCCCGCAAAGTCCTCTCGCTGATCGCAGCCGCGGTCTAAGAGCCCGAGGTTATCCAGTACTTGGAAACCGGCTGGTCGCGCGCCCAACTCTTGGGTCTGTTTGCAGCCTCCGATCTCATGCCGCGCGCCGCCTTACGCAACACCGAAAGCCCGGTGGAGAGCCTTGGCCTGTTGGACCCCTTGGTCAGCGATGAGGATCTGCTGACGGCCATGCTCGAGCATCCGGTTCTGGAGAACCGGCCTTTGGTCTGTTCGCCCAAGGGGTGCATCTCTGCCGGACCTCGGAGTTCGTGCTGACCCTGCTCGATCGCTGGGCCGAGGGGCCGGTCTACAAGAAAGACGGCTATATGATCCTCGGCGCAATGGGCCACTGGGTGGTTTAGGAGACGGCGTCATGCCCGAGGGGGTTTCCGACGCTGATGTCGCCCTCGCCGAGCGCCTGACCGACCTGGCCCGCGAGGCGCTGACATCGCAGCGGCATGAGGCGTTCTCCATAAAGGAGGATGTCAGCCCTGTGACCGCCGTGAACCGCGCTGTGGAGGCCGCCATGCGCGCCGAGATCGCGCGATCCGCGCCCACCCACGGCCTCATCGGCGAGGAGTATGGCGCCGAGAACGAAGAATGCAACTGGGTGTGGATCCTCGACCCCATCGATGGCACGCGCCAGTTCGCGGAGGGTTTGCCGAATTTCGGGATGCCGATCGCCCTCTGTCACCGCCAGGTACCGGCGCTTGGCGTCATCGCGCATCCTTGGATGGCGATGACCTGCATCGTCATCCAGGGCAGGGAACAAGCATCAACGGCTGGCCCGTTCGCACCAGTGACCTGCAACGCCCGGACGAGGTACCGCCTGCCGATCCGATCCCGACGCTTTTGACGATGCGACCAGGCCGGGCTCGGACGCGCTGCGGGCCGCGTGCCTCCGGAACGTCTGTGATCGCGGCTGCCTCGGCTATGCCGCCCTGGCCGATGGCTGAGGCCATTCCTGTCCCGGTGGGGTGGAGCAATTCCTCGCCGACCTCAGCCTTCGCCTTCTTCCCGTCTGAGCCCCTGAGGGACGCCGACTGCGAGGCCTTTGCGCTCTTGGTCTCTCCCGCGGTGGATCCCGCGGTTTTTCCCTTGCGGCTCTTGCGCGTGCGGGCGCCGTTCGATCTCTGCATCCGCACCACGCCGCCGCATGTACGCCCAGCCCGCTTTGGCCGCGCTACGGCCAAGAGCGCGACCACCGAGACGGAGTTTCGCGGTCTTGTCACGCCGATCCGCCCCGGCGCTCAGCGCCACCCAGACCAGTGCGCGATCCAGCTGGCGTTGAACCTGTTCTTCGTAGCCGATGAGCACTGCATGATGCCTCTGATGCCGCCCTTTCCCAGCCCTGGTTTTCGCCGGTGGCCGGGTTCGCTTGTCTCGGGATGCTTTCCGCTGCGGGATTGGCCGCAGCCCTTGAACGCCGAGCTGGAGTGGCAAGACCGCGCCCGGGACTGGCCGCTGACGCGCCGCGAGGAGATCGTCTATCTGCTGCTCAACTTCAACGATCCGCGCAAGGTGGCACAGCTTTCCGAGGTCGCGAACACGCCAGCGCTCCGCCGCCATGTGCTGCAGGTCGACAATGTCAGCGCCTATGGCCGCAGTGTGGGCCCGGTGTTCGAGCAGGCGGCGCGGCGCCGGCCGAAGCGGCTGCTCGAGTCAAAGCGGATCGGCAGCCCCGCCTGGTAGGCGCCGGCGCGGTCACGCGGGCTCTTGCTGTGTCACACAATGGATGCCGCCGCCGTTCTCATAGATCCGGTCGACATCGAGCATCACGACCTTGCGGTCCGGAAACAGTTCTGCCAGCGTTGTCTCCGCTCGCGCATCGGCGCGGTCATCCCCGAAATGTGGTGAGTAGACAGCCCCGTTGCCCACATAGAAATTGGCATAGCTCGTGAAGAAGCGCGGATCTCTGGAGCGCGCTTCGCTCGCCCACGGCAGCTCGACGATCTCGAAGCGCCGGCCCGCGGCGTCTCGAGCGTGCCGCAGCCGTTCGCGGGCGTCGCGATAATCCTCTTCCCATATCGTGTCGCCACCCCAGACAGGATCGTCCGGATCGGCGCCGCTCATCAACACGAGGCCTGGGCGGATGAACCGGACATAGCCGTCGATATGGCCGTCGGTCTCCTCTTGGCCCGCAACCCCCTTTAGCCAAATCACCGTTTCGACGCCCAGCACCCGCTTTAGCTCGGCCTCGATTTCGTCCCGCGAGAGGTCGGGATTGCGGTTGTCGTTGACCCAGCAACTTTCGGTCAGCAGCAGCGTGCCGTCGCCATCGTACTCGATACCGCCGCCCTCGCCGACGATCTGGGCCGCGACCTCGGGAATGCCGAGGTGCTGGATGATCCGGCCTGCAAGCTTGGCATCGGTTGGCAGATCTTCCTTTCCACCCCACGCGTTGAAGTTGAAATTGACCGCGGAGATCTCGCCGCCTGGGCCGCGCAGAAACACCGGCCCGCTGTCGCGCGCCCACATGTCGTCCGTGGGTATGGGCAGGATCTCGACCTGGGCGCCACAGTGCTGGCGGGCTACGGCATGGTGCATGGTCGACGCGCACAGGGTGACCGGTTCATGCTCGGCGATCGCGGCGGCCAGCCGGCCTACGGCCGCCTGGACCTGGTCAAAATACCTTGCCGGGCGATCATCGTAGACATAGATGTCCGGCACGGTGGGCCAGGCCATCCAAGTCCGCCGATGCGGGGCTTCCTCGGCCGGGGCGACGGAGCGGGTCATCAGGTCCTCCGTGGTGGCGAGACGTGTTCGCACAGCCAATGGAGGGAGCATATCCCAAAGAGGGTGGGACTCGCGAGACACGGCGGTCGCTTGGGATCACTTCAGCATGTTGCGGAAATGCAGCGGGATCCACTCGTCGGGGTCGGCGGCGCCGATCTGGCGGCCGGTCGAGAACGGCAGCTTGTTGTCCTTGCTCACGATGATGTGCTCGGAATCGACGATATCAACGTTCTCGATCGTTGTGGAGGGGAGGGTGAAACGCCCGTCCTCGCGCTTGCCAAGCCACGCCATGCCATCCGGATTGGCGATGTCCATCAGATCGACATAGGTCAATTTCTCAACCGCCTCACCAGGCGCGCAGAGTTCGATCAGGTAGACCCGCTTGAACTCGGCCGGGCGGAGGAAGCAATCCAGGCCGTCGGAGCCTTCGGCGCAAGCCTGGTCCGGATCGCCCTCGCCCCTGTCGCGCTCGATCACGAGGCCCCGGGTCTCGGAGATTATGTTGAAATCCCCGATGTTGTGGCCGTTCGCCTCAAGCGAATAGCGCCAGGTGTTCGCCGTCCAGCTGCGTGTGGCGAGGTCGAATTCGAGCAGCCGCAGATACTCATGCCCGTCGACCTTCTCGGCATCGCCGGCTGCGGGGTCCCAGATCGGTCCTTCGATCAGCGGGTAGAGCTTGGAGCTGTCCACCGACTGGGCCATGCACTTGAAGCCGCGCGAGCGGCGACCGTCCGAAGGTCACCTCGCCCGGCAGGCGGGGCAGCTTGGGGCCCGGATGGTCCGGCGAGCACAGGATCCTGTCGCCGAGCATGGTCTCCGTGACATAGACCACCTCGCCCTCGGCATTGGTCGCGAAGAGATAGGAGTCGAACTCGTCCCCGAACCACATCAGACCGTCGGCATCGACGTGCTGGATCGACTCGATGTCGAAATCTGCACCGGTCAGATAGCGCTGGGCCGTGCTTTCGTTCTGGATGACGAAGGGCAGGGAGAGGCCGGTGGCGCGCTTTTCGCCGCCCTTTGGTCCAATCCAGGTCCGCCCCTCGATCGAGCCCAGCACCTCGGTGCGCTGATTGCCGGGGCCGGTGAAGCGGCCCGAAACGGTCAGCTCGCGCGGCGCGTCCTCGGGCGGCACGGCAAAGGAGAGAGCCGGTAGGGCGGCATGGCCGCGCAATGTGGCGGTCACCTTTTCAGCGGCGGGAGCTCGGGTTGCGATGGCAAGGGCGGCCAGCAGCGTAAGGGTGCGTGTCATCTCGGGTCTCCGGCGATTTCATCTGATGGCCAGAGGAGTAACCGAGAGCGATGTCGGCTCGGTTGCGACCGTGCGACCGGGGCGTGACGCCCGTCGTATCAGCCGTCCGCATGGGCTGGCTCACCAGTAGACGCGGTCGGCGTCCTGGACGATCACCCACCAGCTGGGCTCGACCTCTTCCAACGCCAGTTGCCCAACAATATCGGCCATCTCGGGCGATGCGGCAAAGGCCGAGAGAACCGCGGGGGCCGTGTCGAGCGGCCGCTCGCCCATGGCATCGCGCCAAAAAGCACGCCCTTCCGGGTCGGCCTGCCGGCCAAATCCCACCTCGTAGAGCGTGTCGAGAAACGCATCCGCATCGAATGGCTGGGGATGGAAATGATCATAGACCATGCGCCGGGCGACATCTTCGAGCTCATATCCGGATCCTCCGGAGAACTCGAAGAAGTCGATGGACTCGTTGATCTCGAAGCGGTCGGTCGAGACGATCGTGCCCGTGGCCGCGCGGTGCAAGAGGGCGATGCTGCGCGCCTGCTCGGCATCGATGCCCGTGCCGAGTTCGGCCGGGCGCAGGGTGACCTTGACCTCAAGGATGTCCTCAGCAAACTGGTTGTTGAAATGGAAATTGCTCTCGAACCCGCGCCACCCAGTCGGGTTCGGGTCATCCACAGCGACAGGCGCAGTGGTGGACCAGCCGGGCACATCTTCGGAGAACGTCACCGACCCGCGCACCCTGTCCTGGAAGGACAGACGCTCATAGCTTCGGTGTATTTCGTAGGACAAGCCGTCGATCAGCTGGCCGTCATCCAACGGCAGATCGTCTCGCAGGCTCAGGATCGCGCGCTGCTCGTCGGGTCCGTAATAGGGCGCGCGAGAGAGCGGTAAGGCGACGACATAATCGCTCTGATGCACGGTGCTGCTCGGCAGCGGCTCAGACCGCGTGTCGAAGATCAGCACATCCACCGACGGCCGGTCGAGATCACTAAAGACCTCGATGATCGCGAAATAGTGCTGCGGGTTCGTGTCCATGATCGCCCTCCCAAGTCCAGGAGAGCGTCGAGCATTGCGGTTAAAACCAGGTTGGTGCACCCGGGGACGACGACTCCCAAAGCCGGCTCATTGGCGAAATCACCATTGATCGGTCACTGACCTCCGAGTAAGTGCTCATGTCTTAGGCAGCAACAGCTCGCGAAAAGGGCAAACCATGGGCGTGACGATCCTCGATGGTGGCATGGGCCAGGAATTGGTGGCGCGCAGCAGCGCCGAGCCGACGCCGCTGTGGTCGACCCGCATCATGCTGGACGAGCCGGATCTGGTCCGCAGCGTGCACGACGATTTCTTCGCTGCCGGGGCCGAAATCGCAACCGTGAACAGCTATGCCGTGCACCATGATCGGCTCCAAGCCGCCGGCGTGGACGATCTGTTCGAGGAGCTGCATCTGACGGCCTGCCGTATCGCCTGTGCCGCGCGCGATGCGCATGGGTCGGGACGGGTCGCCGGTTCCCTTGGGCCGCTCGGGTGGTCGTATCGCCCCGATTTCGCGCCGCCGGCTGAGACGGCTGCAGCCCTCTATGCCGAGATCGCGGCGATCCAGGCAGATCACGTGGATCTCTTTGTCTGCGAGACCATGGCGAGCGTCGATCAGGCGCGCGGCGCGCTGTTGGGCGCGCGCGAGGTGGGCCGCCCGATTTGGCTGGCCATCAGCACCTTGGAAGATGACGGTTCACGGCTGCGGTCGGGCGAGCCGGTGACCGCGCTGCTCGATCTCGTCGACACCTTCCAGCCCGAGGCGCTCCTGGTGAATTGCACTGCGCCAGAGGCAATCTCGGACACGCTCCGTTTGATCAACGGGATTGGCATCACGCTGGGCGCCTATGGCAATGGCTTCGTGCGGATCGCCAATAGCTTCAAGACCAGCACCGCGACGGTTCGCCAGTTGGCGGCCCGGACTGATCTCTCGCCCGAACGCTATGCCGATTTCGCCGAGGAATGGGTGGATCTCGGGGCCACGCTGATCGGTGGATGCTGCGAGATCGGGCCGGCCCATATCGCGGAGCTCCATCGGCGATTCGCCGCCTAGCACCGCCTGCCTTGGCGCCGATCCGGGTGCGTGTTGGCGTCCGGGCCCTCCCTCTTCTGGTGCTGAGCCATCTGGATCTGTTCGACGAGGTGGTCGATCAGTCGCCGGGTCAGGCGGCGCTGCTTGCCGGTATCGGGCCAGACCGCGTGGATCCCGAGCATGGGCGGCGACCAGTCCGGCAGCAACTCAACCAGCGCTCCACGCGCGATGTCCTCCTCGACCTCTGACAGCGGCAGCCTTTGGATCCCCAGCCCCGCCAAGGCGGCCGATTTGGCAGCCGTCACGCTGTCCACTTGGATGCGCACCATCTCGGGCACGATCTCCACCTGCTCGCCGTCGCGGATCAGGTGATAGACGTCTGGGATCATGCTCAGCCCGATGTAGTCGCAGCGCCGCAGGTCTTCCGGCCGATGCAGCGGCCCAATACCGGCCAGATAGGCCGGGGCGCAGACAAGCTTGCGTTCAAAATCCCCGATGCGCCGGGATTTGAGCGCGCTGTCCCGGAGAGCGCCGAAGCGGATCGCCAAATCAAAGCCCTCGGCGATCATGTCCGGTCGACGGTCCGTCTGGTGCACCGTCAGATGGACCGAGGGGTTGGCCAGGGCAAAGTCCCATATGATCTGGTGCAGCGGCCCTTTTTCGGCAAAGGCCGGCATGGTGATCTTGAGACTTCCCGTCAGCTGGTCTCCGGTCACGGCGACCGCGTCCAGTGCCTCTTCGGCCGAGGCGACCATCTTCCGGGCAAAGGGCAGAAGGCTGTGACCCTCTCCGGTCAACGAGAGCGACCGGGTCGAGCGGTAGAGCAGAACGACGCCAAGGCGGGTCTCGAGCTGTGTGACGTGGTGGCTGACCACCGATGGAGCCAGGCGCAACTCGCGCGCTGCGGCGGCAAAGCTGCCCGTTTGCGCCACTTTGACAAAGACTGCGAGGCCGCGGAAGTGATCCAGCATTCCATCATTTTATAGAGGGCTGAGCTTTAATTCTACCATCTAATCGGTGCAATCGAGCGGAGCTATGATCGCCTCGTGCCGGGTGAGACGGCACGCCAGAGCATCCCAGCCCCGCGCGCGCGGCCGCTGCCGCCTCCGCTGGCAAACCGGAGTGTATGATGAGCACCATCCTCGATCGACGCGCCTTTCTCGGCGCAGCAACCCTCTCCGCAGGGGCCATCGCCTTGTTGAAAGGCGGTCTCTTGCCGGCACCGGCCCGGGCCCAGGGCGAACTTCCGCCCGGCACGGTGCATAGCTTTGCCAAAGGCGGCGTTCGGTTTCACACCTATGTCTCGCCGGCCGCGGCGGTCAGCGTCACCGCCCATGTTGTCGAGCTCGCCGATCAGTTGCTGCTGGTGGACGCGACCATGCTGCCCCCGACCGCCGCCGAGGTCGCAGCCCTCCTCGCATCGACAGGCAAACCGGTGGGCCTTGCCGTGCTGAGCCATGAGCATCCCGACCATTGGGGCGCAGCGGCGGGACTCGAGGGCATCGCGTTCTCGACCCTCCCGGCGATCCGGAACACCGTGTCCGGCGAAGGAGAGCCATGGGTTCAACCGCCCAATGTGATGGACGGCCCCGATCTCGATTTGGGCAGCAGGGAGATGTCGGGCGTGCCGGTCGAGTTCCGCCACTACCAAAACACCGAAGCGCTCGACATGATCGTCACCGTGCTGCCCGAGCAGAAGGTCGCGATCGTCCAGGACCTGCTCTACAACGGCGTCTACGCGGCCCCGGGCATGGATCGGCAAAACTGGATTGCGACCCTGAAGACGCTGCGCGACGATCCGGCCTTTGAGACCCTGTTGGTCGGCCATGGCCTGCCGACCACCCGCGGCGATCTCGACACGATGATCGGCTATCTTGAGGTGTTCGACCAGGTCATGGCCGATGCCAAGACGCCTGACGAGGCCATCGCGGCGATGAAACAGGACTATCCCGCGCACAGCGGTGAGTTTCTGCTGTCGCTGATCACCCAGTACTGGGCGAAATGATCCCCTGAGGCGGCCGGGCGGAGGCTCTCTGCCCGGCCGCCCTCATGCCCGCTGTTTGGCCAACTGGACCGCCAGGATGCCGGCGGTGATTACCGCAACACCAACAAGATCCGGCAGGCTCATGCGCTCCCCCAGCAAGGCGGCGGCAATCGCAACCCCAAAGAACGGGTTGAGGAAGTGGAAGGTCGAGGCCCGCACCGCGCCGACGCGATTGACCAACAGAAACCAGACCAGCGTGGCCAGCAGCCCCGGCACCAGGACCGTATAGGTGAAAGCCGCCGCCAGAGGCAGGCTCCAGCGCACGACCAAGGGCTCGGTCGCCAACCCGAGCACGGCCAACACGGCCGCGCCCACCAGCATCTGCAGCCCCACGATCATCAGCACATTGCCTCCGGAGCCTGTGCCTTTGACCGCGAGCGTCGCCGTCGAGAGGGCGAACACCCCGATCACGCAGAGCGCCAGCCCCAGCGGATCGGCCCCGGCACCGCCAAGGCGCGAGCCCATGATGATACCGACGCCGATGAACCCCGCGGCCAACCCGGCCAGCCCCAAACTCCCGATCCGCTCGCCGAACACCAGCCACCCGGCCAAGGCGACCAATAGCGGCATGGTGGCAGCTATGATCGCGGCCAACGAGGCCTCGACCGTCTGCATGGCGACAAAGAACAGCCCGAGATAGAGCGCGTTCTGACAGATCCCAAAGACGGCCGTGGCGCGCCACTGGGCCGCGCTCAGCCGCCACGTCTGGCCCAAGGCCCGCGCGATGATCACGCCCAGGATCCCCGAGATCACAAACCGCAACGCCAAGGACGTCAGCGGCGGGGCATCGGCAACGATAATGCGCGCCGAGGTGAAGGCTGAGGACCACATGAAGGCAAAGGCCAGGCCCAACAGGATTGCGCGGATGTCCATATCGCCCCTCTAGGCCGTCGTCGAGCGGTCTACACACTCCGCGGCCCCTGCACCAGCGCCGCCAGCGCAACTCCGCCTTGCGGCCCCAGGGCGGGCTGCCTGATACTGCGGACCGATTTTTACAGGAGAACTCAGATGGCCGCCTACAGCTTCACCGAGCGGGGACCGCTCGAAACCGGATTTGCCGAGATATTTCAGACCCGCATCGTGCCCGTCCTCGAGCGTCACGAGGCCGAGCGCGTCAGCCTGAAGACCAAGGCCGTGCGCGCCATGTCGATCGCCGGTGTCGGCGGGCTCGGCGGCGCTGGGGCCGGCTTCTCGACCGAGTACGAGGTCGCCGG
>JBCCZI010000015.1:0-46230 GCA_039187815.1 Pseudomonadota bacterium
CGCTCAGCCGCCGCATCCGGTCGTCGAAGTCAAAGAACCCCGGCTGCTTCGCCATGCCAATCTCCCGCGCTGCTCCAGCACCGCAATTGAATCAGCAAATCACTCGGGTGGCGAGGTTTCTAGAGGCCCTCAGCTTGGCATGCGGGCGTTTCAGCGCTGCCAGAACCGCGGGGTCAGCAAGACAAGCACGCTGATGAACTCGAGCCGGCCGAGCAACATGCCCGCAGCGAGCAGCCACTTTGCTGCCTCGGGCATGTCCGCATAATTTCCAGCGGGCCCAATCTCGGGCCCAAGTCCAGGACCAACATTGGCCAGCGATGCAACGGCTCCCGAGATCGAGGTGAGCGCATCGAGACCCAACATCGACAACAGGATGGCCCAAACGCTGAGCGCCGTCACGAAGACGAAGAAATAGGCCATCACCGAGGACAGCACTTCCGGGTCGACGATCCTGTGATCATAGCGCAACTTGAACACGCCCGATGGCGTGTGGATCCGGCGGATCTGCAGTGTCAGCGCGGCGAAGAGGATCTGGTACCGGAACACCTTGGCCGAACAGGAGGTCGAGCCTGCGCACCCACCGACCAAAGCCACCAGGAAAAAGATCGCCATAGGGAAGCCTCCCCACGCGCTGTAATCGTCTGTCGCATATCCCGTGCCCGTCATGATCGAGCTGATGTTGAAGAGCGCGCCGCGAAAGCTCTCCTCCACATCCATGCGGTCCTCGAGCACCAGCCACGTCGCCACAACACCGGTCAGGATCAGGATGATCGCCAGGAACGCCCGGACCTGGATATCCTGGAACAAAGGCGCCGCATGGCCGCGCGAGAGCTGGATGAACCGGATGAAGGGCAGTGCGGCCAGCCACATGAACACGACCGAGACGTACTGCGCCGCCGCCGGGAAGCTTCCGAAACTGTCGTCGTAATTGCCGAGGCCGCCCGTCGAGACCGTCGTCATGGCATGGCAGACCGCATCGAACAGCGTCATACCCGCAGCGGAATAGGCCATCACGCACCCAATCGTGAGCGCGAGGTAGATCCAAAAGAGCGAGCCTGCGACCTCTGCTGCGCGGGGCAGGATGTCGGCACCGATATCGAAGCTTTCGGAGCGGAAGAACTGCATGCCTCCTACCTTAAGGGCCGGGAGGAAAACCATGGCAAAGACGACGATGCCGACGCCGCCATACCATTGCAGCAGGGCGCGCCAAAACAGCATGCCGGAGGGCGCCTCGGCGAGCCCGCTCATCACCGTGGCGCCGGTGGTCGTCAGCCCGGACATGGCCTCGAAAAACGCGTCCGTGTAGGTCGCTTGCGGGGCGCCGAACACAAAGGGCAAAGCGCCGAAAATTGGTAGCGCCACCCAGACGAGCGTCGTGAGCAGAAAGGCCTGTTGGCGCGAGAGCCCTGCGGTGGCCGCCCCGCGCGTAAGCACCGAGAGACCGAGCCCCGCTACCAAAGTCAGGAAGCCGGCCAACCCCATTCCGCGCCAGTTTGGATGTCCTTCCGCCAGATCGATCAGCATGGCGAGGCCCATCGAGGCGCCCATCACCACGGTCAGACGGCCGATCACAAAGACGACGGGCCGGACATCGTACATCAGGGGCTCTCTGGTCTCAGAAGGGAACGTCGCCCGGTGTGGTCGGAGTGCCCGCCGCGGTCACGTAAGAGGCGATGACTTTCTTCTCGCCCGCCTTATCGAAAGAGACCGTCAGTTTGTCCCCCTCGACGCCCGTGACTTTGCCATAGCCGAACTTCTGGTGGAAGACGCGGGCGCCAGGGTCAAAGGCAGCCTGGGCATCGGCGTCGATCACCAGATTGCGCGCCTCTTGCGGTTGGCTGAGAGGGCGGCGGTCCCGCCGCGCGGCCATGCGCTTCCAGCCTGGCGAGTTGTAGCTGTCGGCGTCTACCGCCCGTGTCTCGAGCACCGACCCGCCGGAGCGAACGCTCGGCGACGCGGCACCATGCGCGCCGCCGTAAAGCCCGGGCGGGGTTAGCACCTCCACCTGATCAGTGGGCAGCTCGTCGACAAAGCGCGAGGGCAGGGCCGATTGCCAGCGGCCATAGACATGGCGATTGGCGGCGAACGAGATGGTCAGCAGCGCCCGGGCCCGCGTCATGCCCACATAGGCGAGGCGGCGTTCCTCCTCGAGGCCGGCAAGCCCGCTCTCATCCATCGAGCGCTGCGAGGGGAAGAGGCCATCCTCCCATCCCGGCAGGAACACCGAGGGAAACTCAAGCCCCTTGGCCGCGTGCAGCGTCATGATCGAGACCTTCTCGCCGCCATCCTCGGTGCCGTTATCCATCACCAGCGCGACATGTTCGAGAAAGCCCTGCAGGTTCTCAAAATTGCCAAGCGCGTCGACCAGCTCTTTGAGGTTCTCAAGCCGGCCCGGCGCTTCGGGCGTCTTGTCGGCCTGCCACATGCCTGTGTAGCCGCTTTCGTCCAAAATGGTCTGGGCAAGCTCCACATGATCCACCGGCTCCACATCGCGCCCGGTCGAGATCGCGCCGGCGGTCAGGCCATGCCAGCGATCGAATTGCGCGATGAGGGTGGTGAGCGCTGCGCGGGCCCGTTTGGTGAGCCCATGCCCGCCCTCGGCCAACGTCCGCGCGGCGTCGAGCAGCGTCACCTCCTCGGCCCGCGCGAGCCGCACGATGGTCTGCATCGCCTTATCGCCGATGCCGCGTTTGGGCACGTTGACGATGCGTTCAAAGGCCAGATCGTCATCCGGGCTGACGGCCACGCGGAAATAGGCCATGGCGTCCCGGATCTCCATGCGCTCATAAAAGCGCGGGCCGCCGATGACGCGGTAGGGCAGGCCGATCGTCAAGAACCGGTCCTCGAAGGCGCGCATCTGGAACGAGGCGCGGACCAGGATCGCCATATCCTCGAGCCCCAGCGGGTCGTGTCCGCGCGTGCCTTCGGTGGCGGCCTCGATCTCCTCGCCGATCCAGCGGGCCTCTTCCTCGCCGTCCCAATGGCCGATCAGGCGCACGCGGTCTCCCTCATCCGCCTCGGTCCACAGCGTTTTGCCAAGCCGGCCTTCGTTTGCCGAGATCACGCCCGACGCAGCGGCCAGGATATGTGGGGTCGAGCGATAGTTCTGTTCCAGACGCACCACCTTGGCGCCGGGAAAATCGCTCTCAAACCGCAGGATATTGCCGACCTCGGCGCCACGCCAGCCATAGATCGATTGGTCGTCGTCGCCGACACAGCAGATGTTGCGATGGCCCTGGGCCAGCAGCCGCAGCCAAAGGTATTGGGCGACATTGGTGTCCTGATACTCATCGACCAGGATGTATTTGAACCGCTCCTGGTACTGCGCCAGCACTTCTGGCTCGCGCTGGAAGATCGTCACCACGTGGAGCAGCAGATCGCCGAAATCGACCGCGTTCAGTGTGCGCAAGCGGGCTTGATACGCGGCGTAGAGCTCGGTTGCACGGTTGTTGGCAAAGCCGGCATCGCTTGCTGGCACCTGCTCGGGACGCAACGCGCGGTTCTTCCAGCGGTCGAGCAGACCGGCAAAGGCACGAGCAGGCCAGCGCTTCTCATCCACCTCCTCCGCGGAAAAAAGCTGCTTGATCAGGCGGATCTGATCATCCGTGTCCAGAATGGTGAAGTTCGATTTCAAATCCACCAGTTCGGCGTGGCGCCGCAACAGCTTGACGCAGATTGCGTGGAAGGTGCCGAGCCAGGGCAGCCCTTCGAGTGGGCCGCCAAGCAGGGCCGCACAACGCCCCTTCATCTCGCGCGCCGCCTTGTTGGTGAACGTCACAGCCAAAACTTGCGAGGGCCAGGCGCGGCGCTGGTGAATCAGGTGCGCGAGCCGCGTCGTGAGCACCCGGGTCTTGCCCGTGCCTGCGCCGGCCAGCACCAGAACCGGGCCGTCCAGTGCCTGAACCGCCGCTGTCTGATCGGGATTGAGGTCCTGCATATACGGCACGGGTATGGCCGCCCGTGCCGAGAGCGGCCGATCGTCCCATGCCTCGAACACGGCGTCTTCGCTGAAGTCATCCCGGTCCATGGCGAGACCATAGCGCGCCTTGATCTCAAGGGAAAGGGGTTGTTCTACGTATGTTCGCCTATTTCTTGTGGTTAACACAGTGTTGTGCCCGATCGGCATTGCCGGGCCCTTTGGGGCAGCATACTTTTGCGAAGACCATGAGCATAGGAGGCTTTGATGCTCGGCCTGTTCAAGAAGACCACGCTACCGACTGCCGAGAGCGCTTTGCCTGGGCGCGCCGAACCGGTCCCCACGGCCGTTGACCACTTCATCACGGGACGCCCGCTGAAGGGGCCCTATCCCGACGGGACGGCCAAGATGATGGTCGGCATGGGCTGTTTTTGGGGGATCGAGCGCAAGTTCTGGACCCAGCCCGGTGTCTGGGTGACAGCCGTAGGGTATGCGGGTGGCAGCACGCCGAACCCCACCTATCGCGAAGTGTGCTCGGGGCGCACCGGCCACAACGAAGTCGTGCTGGTGGTCTATGAGCCGTCGCGCATCAGCTATGACGCGCTATTGCGCCTGTTTTGGGAGGGCCATGACCCGACCCAGGGCATGCGCCAGGGCAATGATGTGGGCACCCAGTACCGCTCGGGCGTCTATGTCTATGACGAGGCGCAGCGCGAGGCTGCGGAGGCGAGCCGTGACGCCTTTGCGCCGCGGCTGCGCAAGGCAGGCTTTGGGCCGATCACGACCGAGATCCTTCCCGCCCCGACCTTCTACTTTGCCGAGGACTATCACCAGCAATACCTCGCCAAGAACCCCGGCGGCTATTGCGGCGTGGGCGGCACGGGCGTGACCTGCCCAGACGGAGTGCTTGGCTGAACAGACGCGGGGCGCCCCGAGCGGGACGCCCCGTTTGCCCTCTGGTGGTCGCCGGGGACAAGTCTACTGGGTGATCTGGGCGGTGAACCGCTCTGACAGATCCGTATCGGTCACATCATCGATGAACTCGACGAACATGCGCGCCTCCTCCATGGTCGCAGGCGTACAGTCGAGTGCGGTATAGGTGCCTCCTACGGTGCCACCCGACGCATAGATCTCCTGCAACACCGCGTCATCGGCGGGGTTCGAGGGATTGAGATAGCCGCAGAACATGGTGACCGGGCGCGAGAGGAACCAGTCCATGACGCCGATGACCTCCGCCTCGTACTGGCCGTTGTCATCGCCGGCATCCACGGCGGCCTGGCAGTTCACAACCAGACTTCGAATGCGCCTGCGCTCGCCCTCGCCCGACAGACAAGAGAGCGGGTCGGACGGGTTGCACCCCGCGATCAACCCGGTCATCGCATTGGCATAGTTCGTGGGCGCCGTGTCGAGATAGGCTCGCTCGTCATCGGTGAGAGACTGGCTGGCCAACACATCGAAGGTGTTTGGGATTGGCTGGCCGTTCGAGGCGGTGCCGGTTCCGAAGGTCATGGAGTTGCCAAAACTGGTGGTCGGCAACAGCGCTTGGTTCGTCCGCACCCATTGATAGGTCTCGTACCAGGTGTCGATATCGCTCGGGAAAGACAGGGTGCTGCCACCCGTGCCGCCGCCTGAGCCGAGGCCACCGCCACCGGACCCAAGGCCGCCGCCGCCAGAGCCGAGGCCTCCACCACTGGAGCCAAGGCCGCCGCCGCCAGAGCCAAGGCCGCCGCCACCGGTCGACCCGCCGGTCGATCCCAGTCCTCCGGTGCCGCTCCCGCCGGTGGAGCCGCCAAACACCGGCCCGAAGTACCCCTCGACCATCGCGCGCAGCGAAGCATTGGGCGTGGTCACATCATCGCTGACAAACGGGGTAGAACACACCGCGCCCGAGGTGGGCAGGCCTGCCGCCGCCTTCTGGCTCTCGATGTGACAGTCATGAAGGCCGAAGCTGTAGACGTCCGAGTCGGCCTCGGTCATCGTCAAACCGGTGGCCGGGATGCCCTGATACTCGGCCTGCTGATAATCCCAGCCGTCGATATGGGTGGCGCCAGCCAGATAGTCGGTGACGCTCGCCGGCGGCGGCGTGCCCGCATCCCGGCGGTGCGGCTCATAGGGATGCGCCGAGAAGCGGTCGGGCTCGAACAGTACCCCGGCTGGAACGCCGGCCACGGGCACGTCTTCTTGGAACTGAACATCGTCAAAGGGCGCGATGCGCATGTCGAAGGTCGTGTTCATCGCGGCGGTCAAGGTCGCCGCCCGGGTCGGCGCTATCGTCACCGTGTCGCCAAAGCAGAACCGATCGGGCACGGCCCGGGCCATCAGACAGGCGGCCTTGGCCTCCGATGGCGGCACGCCGCTGAACATGGCCGCCACATTGGCATCGGTGCAGGCCTCACCCTCGGGGATGGGCTCGCGCAGCTCGAACAGCTGGTTGCGTGCGGTCCAGCTGAATGGCGTGTCGCCAGAGGGACCAATGCGCACGCCGTCCGTCGAGGCGAAGGTCATGGCCGTCCGCCCGGTCAACCCAAAGGACAGGGGATCCGGATCATCGTCATTGGCGACATAGTCCGGATAGTCCGAGCCGCCGAGACCCTCCCACGGATTGCAAATGACGAGGGTCGTTGCGCCGGTGCAGCGCCGCGGCACCACGGTGGCCACCGAGACGGCGTCTACGGTTGCACCACCCTGATCCGCGGCCGGCGAGACCCCGATCGCGCTGGAGAGCGCTTGGACGACCGAGTAAAGCGCGCCGGCGGCGCTGTCGAGCTGCACGGCGGCCACATGGGCGACCACATAGCGCGCTTGTTCGGCCGAGCCCTCGGCCAGCGGATCTGTGATGTAGCCGTTGTTGTAGGCCGCGCTGATGTCTGCCTGGGTGCGGGCCTGTCCCTCGGCGGGCGGATCAAAGCTTGAGTAGAAATCCAGCCGCTCGATGCAGAACTCGAACCCGCCGCTGTCGTTGTCGCGCACCAGCGCGGGGTTCGACGCGGAGGTGCCGGTCGAGCAATCCCAAGCGGCGGTCCCGTCGACGCCCGTTTGGATCCGCAGGGCGCGCTGGATGGCGTCTGGCTCACCGTCGAGCTCGGCGGCGGCGGCCAGCGCTACCTGGTCGGCAAAGGACTGCATCTTTGAATGCATCTGATAGACGCGACCTGAGTCGAGCACCATGCCCGTCGTCCCGAACAGCAGAATCGACAGGATGAGGACCTGGATGGTCATCGTCCCGGAGCGGTCTTGAGAGAAGGCTTGAAACGACGCACGGCTAGTCAGGGCACGCAATGACACACTCGTCAGCAATCCAGGCATCTGGCGCCTCCGATTCGAGGTGAGTGTGTATGCTCGCTCTGGTTGAACAATAAATTGTTGACGTCTGGCCCGCATCCGAATTTTCTCGGCGCCTCGGCATACTGGGCAGGGTCAGCGCGATGAGCACCTACACCGCGATCACGACGGCGCCTGGGCGTGCCCCGGCCGAGGCGCTCGGCGACGCGCTTGACGCACTTGCGGATCCGCCGACGGGGGTGGGCGTGTTCGAAGTAGAAGATGGCTCGGGTCTCTGGGAGATCGGGGCCTATTTCACGGATCCACCGGATGAAACGGCGCTGGCCCTTTTGGCTGCGGCTTTTGGGGCACAGCCCTTTATCGTGAGCCGGCTCGATGACAGGGACTGGGTGGCCCAAGTCAGGCGCGAGCTCAGCCCCGTGCATGCCGGGCCGTTTGTGGTGCATGGAGGACATGATGCCGGACGCATCACGCCCAATGCCATTGGCCTAAGGATCGAGGCGGCCATGGCGTTCGGGACTGGCCACCACGCAACCACGCTCGGATGCCTGTTGATGCTCGCACGCCTGGCGCGGTCCGGGCTTGCGGCCACGCGCGTCGCCGACATTGGCACCGGGACTGGTATTCTCGCCATGGCGGCGGTGCGTCTGTGGCATTGCTGCGCGGTTGCCGGCGACCTTGATCCCGTGGCCGTTGCAACCGCGCGGGCCAATCTCAGAGCCAATCGCGTGGCGCCGGGCGTGCCTGTCGTGCGGGGGGCGGGCTTCCAAGGTGCGGTCTTCCGGCAATCGGCGCCCTATGATCTTGTCTTTGCGAACATCTTGGCCGGTCCGTTAAAGCGGTTGGCACCGGAGGTTCGGCGGTTTCTCTCACCGGACGGTGTGGTCGTATTGTCCGGGTTACTAGACCGCCAAGCCCCGGCTGTGGCGGCGGTCTATGCGGGCCAGGGGCTCCAGGTGATCGCCACAGAGCGGCGCCACGGGTGGAGCAGCCTGGCCCTATCTCGCCGTCGATGGCGGATTGGGTGAGGCGCCCGGGCAGGTCATCAGACGCACCCAGGAGACCGATCACCAGCGGCCAGAGGCGGCGTAACCTTCGACATCGGCAACGGTCAGGCCGACATCTTCGAGCTGGCGTGGGGTCAGGCCACGCAGCGCAGCGACGGTGGCGCGGGTCCGCTGATAGGCCTCGTAGCGTTCACGCACGCCGTTGAGGACGCTGACAACGCGGTGGACCGACAGGGCGCCGAAGGGCAGGGCCGGGTTCTGGGTCGAGTGAGCCATTGGAACTCTCCGTTTATCTAAGCTCAGCGCGCAAGGCGCCAGTCGCGCTCAAACCGGAGCGCGCGGGTCAGGGTTTCGGGTCGGGACACCAACGCCGCCCCCGGCATTCGACCGGACACGGCGCTGTGTGGATGCTGTGAGTGCCGGCTAACCCGCCGGGGGTTCAGGCCTCAGCCGCGGATCATCCGCATATCGGCGAGGCTCAGGCCCAGATCCTCACGCTGATCCGGTGTCTTGGACAGGAGCAGCTCAGCATCGGTGCGCAGTTGCACGGCGCCAAAAAAAGCCACCATGGTCGAGAGGGCGGTGGCAGCCCGGGTCTTTACAGCAGTGGACATATCGCAGCTCCCTGTCTGGATTTCGGTGTTCGGCTGTTGCCGATGAGCTCCAAATGCGCTTCCCACTGTGCTTTTTCAATTGCTGTAACTGCATGAGAGATATGCGGTTTTCGCATATGTGATTCTACCGACACAGTGGGTCGCTGGCAATCCACCGGATGTCGCTATCCGGCCATTGTCCTTTGCCAAAGCGCTGGCGGCCGTTCTCCTTTCGTGCTAGGTGTCAAGAAACCGTGTTGAAGCGGACAAAAGGGGCAGATGGGCATGCGCGTGATCGGGTTGGACCCGGGGTTGCGGCGAACCGGATGGGGCTTGGTCGAGTCGAAACAGGGCCGACTCTGCGCGCTCGGGCACGGGGTGATTCCATCGGGCACTGGCTCGTTGGCCGAGCGGCTCGCTTGCCTCTACGACGCGCTTGAGGAGATCATTGCCCGCACAGCGCCCGACATGGCGGCTGTCGAGCAAACCTTCGTCAACCGCGATGCGGCCGGCACGCTCAAACTTGGCCAGGCGCGGGCCGTGGCGCTCTTGGTTCCAGCTCGCGCGGGCATCCCCGTGGCCGAGTACGCGCCGAACACGGTCAAGAAGACCGTGGTCGGCGTGGGGCATGCGGACAAGGCGCAGGTCGAGCACATGGTGCGGTTTCTGCTGCCGGGCGTCCGTCCCGGCAGCACTGACGCCGCCGACGCCCTCGCGATCGCGATCTGCCATGCCTGGACCGCGGGTACGCGACAGCACCAGACGGCCGCTCTCGCCAGGACGACCTCATGATCGGGAAGGTCACCGGCCGAGTGGACTATATTGCCTCTGATCACGCGCTGATCGAGGCGGGCGGGATCGGCTATGTCATCCATTGCGCGCCCGGCACGCTCTCGGCGTTGCCCGCACCGGGAGGTATGGCCGCGCTTTACACGGAACTGTTGGTGCGGGAGGATCTGATGCAGCTGATCGGCTTTCGCACCTTGGCCGAGCGCGAATGGCACCGGCTTCTGACCTCGGTCCAAGGCGTGGGCGCCAAGGTGGCCCTGGCCATTTTGGATGCGCTCGGCCCCGATGGCGTGAGCCGGGCGCTGGCGCTTGGGGACGCCGCGGCGATCAAGGCGGCACCGGGCGTGGGCCCAAAGCTCGCCAACCGGATCACACATGAACTGGCGGACAAGGCCGCCGGAGTGATGGCGCTGGGGGCCCAGGCGGCTCGGGTGGCGGCGCCCTCCGCTGCGCCAGAGACCAGTTTGACGGCCTCTGCGCCGTCAACGCCGGCACCTTCTCAAGACGGAGCGGACCCGAGGGCCACGGCCGATGCAC
The DNA here is from genome assembly GCA_039187815.1 of Pseudomonadota bacterium. GTDB lineage: Bacteria > Pseudomonadota > Alphaproteobacteria > Rhodobacterales > Rhodobacteraceae > Thermohalobaculum. Next base: position 10,125 of record JBCCZI010000015.1, read on the forward strand.
TCTCGGCGCTGGTCAATCTCGGCTATGACCGGGCAGAGGCCGCTCGCGCTGTGGCCGGAACCAGTCAGGCGGGCGAAACGGCGACCGAGGGGCTCATCCGCGCGGCGTTGCGCACCCTGATGCCGGGCGCCTCTTGACCGATCCCGATCCCATCCTGCGTCCCGAAGCGGATGCCGAGGACGGCTCGGCCCCCGAGCGCGCACTCCGCCCCGAACGGCTTGAGGATTTCACCGGCCAAGCCGAGGCCCGGGCCAATCTGTCGGTGTTCATCGAGGCGGCGCGGCGCCGGGCCGACGCCATGGATCATCTGTTGTTCTATGGCCCGCCGGGGCTCGGCAAAACCACGCTCGCCCAGATCGTCGCGCGTGAGTTGGGCGTTGGCTTCCGGATGACGTCTGGGCCCGTGATCGCGCGCCCAGGGGATTTGGCAGCGGTGCTCACCAATCTCGAGGCGCGCGATGTGCTGTTCATCGACGAGATCCACCGCCTCTCGCCGGTGGTCGAGGAGATCCTCTACCCGGCCATGGAGGATTTTGAGCTCGATCTGGTGATCGGGGAGGGGCCGGCCGCCCGCACTGTGCGCATCGGGTTGCAGCCCTTTACGTTGATCGGTGCCACAACGCGGCTCGGCTTGCTGACGACCCCGCTGCGCGACAGGTTTGGCATCCCCGTCCGGCTCGACTTCTACACCGAGGCCGAGCTCGCCCAGATCGTCACGCGTGCGGCCGGGTTGACGGGGCTTGATGCCGAGCCGGATGGCATAACCGAGATCGCGCGCCGCGCCCGCGGCACGCCGCGCATTGCGGGACGTTTGCTGCGCCGGGTTGCGGATTTCGCATTGGTCGAGACCGGGGGCCGGCTGGATGCGGCGCTGGCAAGCCGCGCGCTCGAGCGCCTTGGGGTCGATGCGCGGGGCCTCGATGGTGCCGACCGCCGCTACTTGCGACTGATCGCCGAGCATTACGGCGGTGGTCCGGTGGGCATCGAGACACTTGCAGCGGCGCTGTCCGAGGCGCGCGACGCCATCGAGGAGGTGATCGAGCCCTATCTCCTGCAGGCGGGGCTGATCGCGCGCACACCGCGAGGCCGGCTTTTGACAGCGGGTGCCTGGCGCCATCTGGGATTGCCCATGCCCGATCCGACTCGCCCCGAGCAACCCGGTCTCTTTGAGAGCGACAGCTGACAGCGCCATGATCCACAGGTTCGCTGTCCGCGTTTACTATGAGGACACCGATCTCGCCGGGGTGGTCTACTATGCCAACTACCTCAAATTCCTCGAGCGCGGTCGCTCGGAGGCGCTGCGCGCGCTCGGCATCGATCAGTCCCGCATGAAGGATCAGGGTACGGTTTTCGTCGTGACCCGCGTCGAGATCGACTACCGCGCACCCGCACGGTTTGAGGATGTGCTCGAGGTCACCACAGCGCTCCACCAGCGTCATGCGGCGCGCGCAATCCTCCTCCAGACCGTTGAGCGAGAGGGCAAGCCGCTGGTCGAGGCCAAGGTGACAATCGCGTGCATCGATACAGGTGGCCGCCCTGTGCGGTTTGGCAACGATGTCGCCGATGCTCTGGACCGAATGAGGCCAGACGGCTAAGATCCCAATGCTCGGAAACCGGTCCACCGCTCGGTGGGGCCGGACCGCGTGGAACGCGCCCGAGACCGCGGCCCCAGAACCGCGGCCGGCCACCGAGGAGAGCAGGACCGCCGATGGAGATCGCAGCTGCGACCGTCCTCGCCGCCCTGTCTGCCGCACAGGCGGCGGACACAGCCGCGCTCGCCGCGCCGGCGGCAGAGAGCGTGGATTTTTCCGTGACGGCCATGTTCGCCAGAGCGACGCCGACCGTGCAGGCGGTGATGCTGCTGTTGGTGGCCGTGTCGTTCTGGTCCTGGGCAATCATTATCGACAAGGCCCTTGGCCTGCGCCGGCTGGCCCGCCAGGCGCGCGGCTTTGAGGGGCGGTTCTGGTCCGGCGGATCGCTCGACGATCTGTACGGCTCGGTCGCCGACGCTCCGGAGACGCCGATGGAGCGGGTATTCGTGGCCGGCATGGACGAGTGGCGCCGCTCTCTAGGTGCCAAGGGTGCCGTGATCCCGGGCACCGAAGCGCGCATTGATCGCGCCATGGCGGCCACCATCCAACGTGAGTCGGCCGGATTCCAAAGGCGGCTCTCGTTCCTTGCGACTGTCGGATCGGTGTCGCCTTTCGTCGGGCTCTTCGCGACGGTTTGGGGAATCAAGCACAGCTTTGAGGCGATCGCGGTTCAGCAGAACACCAATCTCGCCGTTGTGGCACCAGGCATTGCCGAGGCGCTTTTGGCCACGGCGCTTGGCCTGCTTGCGGCGATCCCGGCCACCGTTGCCTTCAACCGGCTGGCCGCCGAAGCGGACGGACTGACTGAAGCGCTCGAGGGCTTTGCGGATGAGTTCCTGATCATCCTGAGCCGCGAGATCGACCGGGGCCGAGGCTACAGCTGATGGGCGCGTCGGTGCGCAGCGCGGCGCGAAGCGGCGGTCGCCGAGGGCGGACGCGCCCGCTCTCCGAGATCAACGTCACCCCCTTTGTCGATGTGATGCTGGTTTTGCTGATCATCTTCATGGTGGCGGCCCCCCTGCTGACGGTGGGTGTGCCGCTCGATCTGCCAGAAACCGATGCGCAGGCCTTGCCACAGCCCGATCAAGAGCCGCTGACGGTCAACATCGATGGACAGGGCCAAATCTTCATTCAGGACCAGCCCGTCGCGATGGACGCTCTGCTGGCGCGCATGTCGGCCATCCAGGCGGCGAGGGAGGACGACCAAATTTACCTCCGCGCCGACCGAACACTCGACTACGGGCGTTTCATGCAGGTGATGGGCGCCTTGAATGCAGCAGGCTTTGGCAACATCGCGCTGGTCGCCGATCAGCGCGAGCCGGGAGGCTGACGCTCATGCGTAACGGGGCGGCCATCTCTGGAGCGATGCATGGCGGGCTGCTGCTGGCGGTCGCGCTGGGGCCCTATCTATGGCCGGCCTCGCCGCCAAAGGCGCTCGCCTTGTCTGAGGTGACCGTGGTCGACGGGGCCGTCTTTGATGCGATGCTGTCCGCGGCGCCGGCTCCGGTCTCCGATCAGCCGGATCAGCTGACACCTCTGCCTGGTGAGGACGCGCCGCCCGCGCCCGCACAAGCGGAGCCGGCGCCCGAGCGCCCGCCGATCGAAGGCGTGGCCACACCGGACAGCCCGCAATCAGATCTCCCGGTCTTGCCGACCCCGCCGCCGCCGACCACGGTCCCGACCGAGGCGGCGCGCCCCTCGATTGCCGAGGTCCCGGTGCCGGAGGAGGTCGCCAACACCGCGCCCACGCCCGAAAGCCCGCCGGCCACCGAGCCGCTCCAGCCCCTTGCGGCGGCGGATGTGCCGGTGCCAGGCACGCGCCCCGAACGGCCGCCCGAGTCGCAGCCCGAGGCGGCAGAGGCCCCCGAGCCGCCGGCCGAACCGACCAAGCAGCCGACCGAGGACCAACTCGCCGATCTTGAGGCACCGACGGGGCCGGCGCCCCAGCAGGCGACGATCCCGATCGCGCGCCCGGCCGAGCTTGCCGCAGCCGCACAGGCGTCGCGCGAGACCCAGCAGGCCGAGCGCGTGTCCCAGCCCGCCGAGACGCAGCGGCCGGCCAAACCGGCCCGGATCGCCTCCTCCCGCTTTGCCTCGCAGATCACGCGCGGCGAGAAGGACGCGCTTCGCATCGGGCTCAAGAACTACTTCTCCTATGCTGGGAACCGCGCGGATCGCTCCCTGTTCGTACGGATCGCGATCGGGCTCGACCTGTCGGGCCGGATTGTCGAGGGCCCCGAATTGCTGGACGCCGGCGGCGCCACTCCGGCCGTTCAGGCTGCACTCTTCCGCTCTGGCCGCAGCGCTTTGATCCGGGCGGCGAATGGAGGCGAGTTTGCCAAACTCCCCGTCGAGAAGTACGAGGCGTGGAGGGTGATCCACGTGACCTTCACGCCGACAGAACTTGGATTTGGAACATGAGAAACTGTCTCTTGCGCTTTGTCATGGCGTTTCTTTTGATTGCCGGGGCACTGCCTGCGCTTCCGGTTCAGGCGCAATCTGGTGCGCTTGAGATTACTGTGGCGGGCGCCGAGTTCAAACCGATCCCGACAGCCATCGTCGCCTTTGAGGCGCTGACCCCCGATCTTGCTGGACGCACCGATGAAATCGACATGGTTATCGAGGCCAATCTCGAGCGCTCCGGTCTCTTCAAGCTGATCGCGCCGGCCGCCTTCATTGACGCGGCCGCGCCCTTCGACACGGTGCCAACCTTTGCCAACTGGCGCACGATCGGGGCCGAGGCCCTGATCATCGGTCGCGTGCAACGGGCGACGGATGGGCGTTTGCAACTTCAATACCGTGTGTTCGACACGCTCGCCGAGACGCAAATCGCCGGTCTGCAGCTGCTCGCTGTGCCTGATGATTGGCGCCGGGTCGCGCATAAGGTGTCTGACGGCATCTATGCCGCACTGACCGGCGAGGCTGGGTACTTCGATAGCCAGATCGCCTTTGTGGACGAGACGGGACCAAAGGGGGATCGGCGCAAGCGCTTGGCGGTCATGGACCAGGACGGCGCCAATCTTCGCTATCTGCCGGGGGCCGATGGTTTGGTCCTGACGCCGCGGATCTCACCCGACAACAGCCGCATTCTCTACATCTCCTATGACAGCGGTCAGCCGGAGGTGATCATCCAAGCCATCGGTGGCGGCGGCCGCGAGCGGTTGGGCAACTTTCCCGGCATGAGCTTTGCGCCGCGGTTTTCGCCTGATGGCTCGGAGGTTGTGTTGTCGCTGGCCTCGGGTGGCAACACCGACATCTATGCGCTTCGCCTGGCGAACCGGCAGCTGCGCCGGCTGACCCGCAGCCCCGGGATCGATACGGCCCCATCCTATTCGCCAGATGGACGCTCCATCGTCTTTGAGTCTGATCGGGGCGGGCGTCAGCAACTCTATATCATGTCGGTCTCGGGCGGGCCGGCGCAGCGCATCAGCTTTGGCCAAGGGCGCTATGGCACGCCGGTCTGGTCACCGCGCGGCGATCTGATAGCTTTCACCAAGATCGTGAGCGGGCGCTTCCACATCGGCGTAATGCGCACCGACGGCTCGGAAGAGCGACTATTGTCCCAAGGCTTCTTGGTGGAGGGCCCGAGTTTCTCGCCAAATGGGCGCGTCCTGGCCTTTTTCCGCGAGACGCCAGGGCAGGCAGGGCGCGCCAGCTTGGCCAGTATCGACATCTCGGGGCGCAATCTGCGGCAGATACCAACGCCTAACGCGGCATCGGACCCGGCATGGTCGGCACTGCGTCGCTGAGCGGCCCTTGCGGCCACATGGCAAGGCGTCGATACTGGCGCCGATACAAAGCGTGTGCGCGGCGTTTCCCGAGCAAGTGGCGTGGCGAACGGAGCGACCCGACAACTCCAAAGAGAGGCAAGACAGGCATGAGCAACATTTTACGGGCAAATCCCTTTGTGGCGGCGCTGCTGGGCGTGGCCTTGCTGGCTGGCTGTGCGGACAAGGACGCGGTTCCCGTCTCGGGCACTGGCGGCGATCCGAACGCAGGTGCCGGCGGCATCAACGACATCACCTCGGTTGAGTACTTCAACGTGGTGGTTGGTGACCGAGTGTTCTTCGAGACCGACCGATTTGATCTCACGGCCGAGGCTCAGGGCATCCTGGCGCGCCAGGCCGAGTGGTTGCAGGCCAATCCCGGCGCCACGGCCACGGTCGAGGGCCATGCGGATGAGCGTGGGACGCGCGACTACAACCTTGCGCTCGGCGCTCGGCGGGCCAATTCGGTGGCGAGCTTCCTAGTCAGCCGCGGTGTCGAGTCCAACCGGGTCCAAACCGTGAGCTTTGGCAAGGAGAAGCCAGTCTCGCTGTGCTCGGATGAGAGCTGCTGGTCGCAGAACCGCCGTGGCGTCACGGTCGTTGTCCGCGGCCCGGTGAGCTAAATCCTGAAAGGACGTCGGGGATGCGCAAAGCGATTGTGGCGGCGCTTTTGTCGCTCGCGGTGGGGGCAGTGCCCGCTCAGGCTCAGACCTGGACAGGATCGAGCGAGACGGTCGAGGATCTGCGCTATCGACTGGGGATCGTCGATGCCGAGTTGGCGGATATTCGCGCCCGGATCCAGGCCCTTGGTGGCGGAGGGGTTGTGACCTCCGGTACCCCGATCTCGGGTGACGCCGTCGTGCGCCTTGATCGGCTCGAGGTGGAGATCCGCCGGCTGACGGGTGCGCTCGAGGAGCTGCAGTTCCGCCAGCGTCAGATGGCCGAAGATGCAGGCCGACGGCTCGGCGATATAGAGTTCCGGCTGACCGAGCTCGAAGGCGGCGATGTCGGTGCCCTTGGCGCACCCCAGCCCCTTGGTGGGCAGGCCGCGACGGATCCATTGCCGCCAACCAGCAATCCGGTACCAACGCCGTCGACACCCGCGCCTCAGACCGCGAGCGGAACCGATCTGCAGTTGGCAGTCGCGGACATCCAGCAAGGGCGGTTCGATCAGGGCGAGGACCGCTTGCGTGACATCCTGGCGGGCAATCCCAGCGGCACCGATGCCGCCGAGGCGCAGTTCTGGCTCGGCCGCAGCAATTTTGTGCGCGGGGCTTTTGCCGAGGCGGCTCGACGGCATCTGGCGGGCTACAACGTGAACCGCCAAGGCCAGATGGCCTCGCGCAATCTGTTGCAGCTTGGGGTGAGCCTTGGGCGGCTCGGGCAACTGTCCGAGGCGTGCCTCACCTTGCGCGAAGTCCGAACCCAGTTCCCGACCGCCTCGCGCGAAATCCTGAACGCCGCCGATGCCGAGAGCGATCGCCTCGCCTGCGCGCCCTGACGCGGACGCGGTCCGCGCGGCCACGTTCGCAGCGCTCGACAGGCTCTGCCCGCCGGGCGCACTGGGAGTTGCCGTCTCGGGTGGGGGCGATTCCACCGCGCTGCTGCTGCTGGCCGCGGAATGGGCGCGTGCTCAGGAGCGCAGGATAGAGGCGGTCACGCTCGACCATCGGCTTCGAGCGGAGAGCGCCGCTGATGCCCAGGCGGTCGCCGATTTGGCAAGGCGCCTCAGCGTTCCTCACACCTGCCTCGCTTGGGAAACGGGCCAAGGCCCGGGTGGCAATCTCCAGGCGCGGGCGCGTGAGGCCCGTCAGCAGCTGATCGGAGACTGGGCTTCTGAGGCCGGGCTCGAGGCCGTGCTGCTCGGCCATACCCTAGACGATCAGGCCGAGACGTTTCTGTTGCGCCTTGCGCGCGGCTCGGGTCTCGACGGGTTGTCGGGGATGCGGGAGCGAGCGGATCTGGCCGGGACGCTTTGGATGCGACCGCTTCTTGGGATCCGGCGGGCGGCGCTCCGCGCATGGCTCGCGGCGCTGGGTGTCCCATGGTTTGAGGATCCGAGCAACGACGACACCCGCTTTGGCCGGGTGCAAGCGCGCCGGATGCTCGCGGCCCTCGCCCCGCTTGGGATCACCGCGGATCGGCTGGCGGAGACGGCAGGCCGCCTCGATGATGACCGCGGCGTGCTGGAGGAGGCCGTGGCCAAACTGGCCGGCACGGCGCGGCGATGGGGCGCGCTCGGCGAGGTCACAATGGTGCTTCCGGCTCTGGCCGATGCTCCGCCAGCCCTGACGATGCGGCTGTTTGGGGACACCCTCCGCCGCGTCGGCGGGGCCCACTATGCACCACGGCGCGCTCGGCTTGAGGCTCTGTGGGCCAGGCTCACCGAGGCGGATTTCGGTGGGGCGACCCTTGGCGGTTGCGTGCTTGAGCACAAAGGCGGTGACCTGATCGTCTATCGCGAGCCCGCGGCGCAAGCTGCACGCGTGGCGGTGGACAGAGGGGGAGTGTGGGATGGCCGTTGGTCTTTGCGCTCTGGCGCGCTCCCGGACTCGACCGGTCTGGGAGCGCTGGGTGCCGAGGGTGTCGCCACGGTGCGGGCAGCGCTCGATCCCGAGGATCTACCTGCAGCTTGGCACACAGCGCCGCACGGGTTGCGCCTCGCGCTCCCGGCGCTCTGGTACGGCGGAGATCTGCTGGCCGTCCCGCACCTTGGCTACCGTTCTCAGGCGCTGCGCACCATGGGCGCTAAGGTCGAAATGATCGATCACGGGCATCCCGATCGGCGCGCCGTGCCGGAAGGACGCAACCCTGCCTCTTAACTTGTGCGCCAGCCGCGTTATGTATTGTTCAGCCGGCAATGACACGGCGACGAGTTCCGACAGGAGACATCAGTTTTGGGCAACGCGAAGAACCTGGCCTTCTGGGCAATCCTGATCCTTTTACTGGTGACGCTGTTCAGCGTTTTCCAGGACGGTGCGGGCAACGGGAAAGGCCGCTCGGTGCCCTTCTCGGACTTCCTGAACAAGGTCGATCGGGGTGAAGTATCGAAGGTCACCATCGATGGCGAGCAGATCGCGCTCGAGACGATTGGCGGCGATCGCTTCACCACTGTGCAGCCACCGGACACCGATGTGATAAACGACCTGCGCGCCGCAGATGTCGCCATCGACGTCGTCCCACAAGAGCAGGGCGGGTTTCTCTCGACCTTGGGCTTCTGGCTGCCGATGCTGATCATCTTCGGAATCTGGATCTATTTCCTCAACCGCATGCAGTCCGGCGGGCGCGGCGCTATGGGTTTTGGCAAGTCCAAGGCCAAACTGCTGACCGAACGCACCGGCAAAGTGACCTTCGATGAGGTCGCGGGGATCGACGAGGCCAAGGAAGAGCTGCAGGAGATCGTTGAGTTCCTGCGAGACCCGCAAAAATACTCGCGTCTCGGCGGCAAGATCCCCAAAGGCGCGCTGCTGGTCGGCCCTCCGGGCACCGGTAAGACGCTGCTGGCGCGCGCGATCGCGGGCGAGGCGGGCGTGCCGTTCTTCACCATCTCGGGCTCGGATTTCGTCGAGATGTTCGTGGGCGTGGGCGCCAGCCGCGTGCGCGACATGTTCGAGCAGGCTAAGAAGAACGCGCCGTGCATTGTCTTCATCGATGAGATCGACGCTGTTGGCCGTCACCGCGGCGCCGGCTATGGCGGTGGCAATGACGAGCGGGAGCAGACGCTGAACCAGCTTCTGGTCGAGATGGACGGCTTTGAGGCGAATGAGGGCGTGATCCTGATCGCGGCCACCAACCGCCCCGACGTGCTCGACCCGGCGTTGCTGCGGCCTGGTCGCTTCGACCGCCAAGTCGTTGTGCCCAACCCCGATATCGGTGGGCGCGAGAAGATCCTGCAGGTGCATGCCCGCAAGGTGCCGTTGGCGCCCAATGTGGATCTGAAGGTGATCGCTCGCGGCACGCCTGGCTTCTCGGGTGCGGATCTCGCCAACCTGGTCAACGAGGCGGCCCTGATGGCCGCACGTGCTGACAAACGCCTGGTGACCATGGAGGATTTCGAGCTCGCCAAGGACAAGGTCATGATGGGCCCCGAGCGGCGCTCGATGATCATGACCGAGAAGGAGAAGAAGCTGACCGCCTACCACGAGGCTGGCCATGCGGTGGTGGGCCTCAACGTCCCCAGCCACGACCCAATCCACAAAGCAACCATCATTCCCCGCGGGCGTGCCCTGGGCCTCGTGTTGTCCTTGCCCGAGCGGGATCACCTCAGCCAGACCTATGAACAGCTGACCTCCAAGATCGCGATGGCCATGGGCGGGCGCGTGGCCGAGGAGCTAACCTTCGGCGACGAACAGGTGACCAATGGCGCTGCGTCGGACATCCAGCAGGTGAGCCGCATCGCGCGCGCCATGGTCACGCAGTTCGGCATGTCGGAGAAGCTCGGCGCCATCGATTATGCCAACGAGCAGGATAGCTATCTCGGCAACTTCCAGGCTGGCGGCAAAGTCTCGGGCAACACCCAGAAGATCATCGACGAAGAGGTCAAGCGGCTGGTCGATGAAGGCTATGAGACGGCCAAGCGGGTGCTGACGGAGAAGGCCGATGATCTCGAGCGTCTGGCCCAAGGCTTGCTCGAATACGAGACGCTGACCGGCGATGAGATTGGCAAGATCCTCCGCGGGGAGCCGCTCGACCGCTCAGATGATGCTGGCACGCCCCCGACCCCGTCCGAGGGCAGCCGTGTGGGCGTGCCCAAAGCGGGAAAGCCGAAGCGGGGCGATGGCCTTGAGGGTGGGCCCGAGCCGCAGCCGACCTGAGGCGGGATGGCGAGGCCCTCAGCGGAATTGGCGCTTGAGGGCCCGCATTGCCTCTGTGTTCTCGAACGGATCGAACTCGCCATCGTTCTCGGCGATCTCGCTGCCGGCGACAGCACCGGCCGTGGCTGCGGCGGCAAAGACGCATCCCGACAGCGGAAAGCCAAGCAGCGCAAAGCAAAACGCCAAGCGCGTAAACAGTTTGGTGGTCATTGCGGCCTCCATGGTTCGCCAAGCCCTCTTGGCCGGCGTCACTGCCAGAGACACGCGGCTCGGTCGGAGGTCCGTCGCAGTTGGCTCCGGATTGCCGTGATCCCCTCGGCCAGTGTGGCCTTCAGCCCATATAGCCGCCGGCTTCGCGATACGCTCGCTCCTCGGCCGTGTCGTCGCGGCCCAGGATGGCATTTCGGCTGGGAAACCGACCGAAGCGGGCGATCACCTCGGCATGCTTCTCGGCATGTTCGGTGTTGTGGTGCCCGGTTTCCGGCATGCGCTCGGCGATCAGAGCGCAGCAGCGGCTCTGGTCATCGTTGTCCTCGGCATGCATGAGCGGGAGGTAGAAGAACTGCCGCTCGGGCTCCGGTATGGCCATATCATGGCGAGCTTCGATGGATTGCTTGGCGATCCTGAGGGCCAGCGCATCGGTCGAGAACGCCTTGGGCGTCCCGCGAAACATGTTTCGTGAGAACTGATCCAGCAGCACCAGCAGCGCAAGAGCGCTTCGTGGCTCTTGCTTCCAGGTCTCGAGACCGCCGTCCCTTGCACGCTCCCAGAGCGGCTCGAAGCGCCGCGCAATCTCTGCGTCGAGTTCTGCGTCGCTGACGTACCACCGCTCGGGCGGGATCCCGTCGACCCAAAACTCCAGAAGGCTTTCTGCCGTCTCGCTCATCGCTGTCTCCGTCACTTAGCGCGTACCGGGCGGAGGTGCCTCGGCGGCCACTTCCTCGGCGCGCTCGCGGGCCTCCGCCTCGGCCTGCTCAACGATGTAGTCTTGGGCGGCAAAGCCTGCCACAGGGCTGGCGGCCATGGACATGGGCGCAATTGGCAAGGTCTCGTCGACCGGGGTCGCGGGCCGGACCGTGCTGCGATAGAGCGCGTAGACCGAGATCGCACCCATCAGCAGCGCCAGGAAGGTCATGAAGCTGGCGGGCCCGGCGGCGTCCATCAGCCAGCCGACCAAAATGGGCGTGCCCACAGCGCCGATTCCGTTCAGCATGATCAAACCGCCGGCGGCCGAGGCCATGTCCTCATGATCGAGATAATCGTTGGTGTGAGCGATCAGCAGCGCGTAGAGCGGGTTGGCCATGCCGCCGATCAAAAAGGCCGCCCCCAACAGCGTCAGATAGCTCTGGGCAAAGAACAGCGCGGCGAGGCAGGCCAGCGTCCCGAGCGCCGTGGTGCCCATGATCAGCAGGCGGCGATCCATACGGTCTGAGAGCCAGCCTATGGGGTACTGCAGCAGCATTCCGCCGAGATAGATGATGCCGACGAACAAGGAGATCTCGGCGGTTGAGAGCCCGACCTCGGACGCATAGACCGCCGACATGCCGAACAGGCAGGCAAAGATCCCGCCGAGCAACACACAGCCGATGCAGCCAAGCGGCGATGCCCGAAAGAGCTGGCCGAGCGACATGCGCCGCGTGGTCTCGAAGACCGGCACCGGAGCGGCGGAAAGCAAGATCGGCAGCACGGCGACCGACACGGCGACCGCCATGATGACGAACAGATCATAGCCCGCCGGGTCCGCGACGTTGATCAGGAACTGCGACAGCACGATCCCGAGCATCTGGACGATGATGTAGCCCGAGAGCACCTGGCCGCGATGCTCATTGTCCGTGCCATCGTTCAGCCAGCTCTCGGCTACCACATAGCAGCCCGCCATGCAGCAGCCGATCAGCACCCGCATTAGGATCCAAGCCAGCGGATGGACGATGGCCGCATAGAGGATCATGGCGGCCGAGATCAGCGAGGCGAGGGCCGCGAAGACCCGCACATGGCCCACCCGACGCAGCAGCCAGGGTGTGATCTGGGCGCCGGCCAGAAAACCCAAGAAATAGCCCGACATCACAAAACCCATGGCCAAGTTGCCGAACTGCTCGATGCCGCCCCGAACACCGAGCAACGTGCTCTGCAAGCCGTTGCCCAGCATCAAGAGAAACATGCCAGCAAGCAGCGGCGAGGAGTACCACATGACCCGCAGCATTGCGTCCTCCATGGTTTTTCCCAGGGGTGCCAGATCCGCCCGAGTCGCGATCGCTCAGGAGCGGCTGGCCGTGTCGGTGGCAGCGTTTTTCACGGGATGAGAAGCGAGGTGTCGCCATAGGAGAAGAACCGGTAGCGCTCGGCAATCGCATGGGCATAGAGCGCGCGCATCCGCTCGGTGCCCATCAATGCTGCGGTCAGCATCAGCAAGGTGGAGCGGGGCAGGTGAAAATTGGTCATCAGCGCATCGATGGCGCGCACTTGGTGGCCGGGACGGATGAAGAGATCGGTCTCGCCTTTGAATGGCCTCATAGCGCCCTCATGATCCACGGCGCTTTCGAGCAGCCGCATGACCGTTGTCCCGACCGCGATAACGCGGCGCTCCTCGGCGCGCGCGGCGTTGATCTGGTCTACCACACTCGGCGTGATCTCTCCCCATTCGGCGTGCATTCTGTGGTCCTCGACCCGGTCGGCCGTGACGGGGAGAAAGGTGCCGGGGCCGACATGCAGTGTAAGGCGCGCTGTCTGGACACCTGACGCCTCAAGCGCGCACAGCAAATCGGCGTCGAAATGCAAAGAGGCGGTCGGAGAGGCCACAGCCCCATCGCGCGAAGCAAATATCGGCTGGTAGTCCTCGCGGTCGGCCGCATCGGCGGGCCGGCGTCGGGCGATATAGGGAGGCAACGGCATGGCCCCCGCCTGATCGATCGCCGCATCAAAATCGTCGCCCGCCAGATCAAAACGCAGCCGGACGAGCGCCCCGTCCCGGGCCTCGACCATCGCCGCCAAGCCGCCGAAGTCGATGCGGTCGCCGCCTGTCAGCCGTTTGGCTGGGCGCGCCATCGCATCCCACAGATCCGGGCCGTGCCGGCGGATCAGGGTTGCCTCGATCTGCGCTGTGCCCTCGCCGGCCGGCCCGCCATCGCGACGCCGGGTCCCAAAGAGCTGCGCCGGGATCACGCGCGTGTCGTTGAAGACCAGCATGTCCCCAGGGCGCAGCCATCGCCCGAGATCGCGCACATGCGCGTCGTTGGGTGGGTCGCCGCCCGTCCCGGCGCCAACGGCCACCATAAGCCGCGCATCGGTGCGCGGGCGCATCGGGCGAAGCGCGATCAGCGCTTCGGGCAGGTCAAAATCAAACTCGCTGAGGTCCATGGCGGGCACTTAAGCGCCCGCCGCGGCTGCGTCTAGAGGAGCTACTCGCCCAGCATCCAGACACCCTTGGGCTTGAAGGCGTGAAAGGCAAAGGCGAAGATCACTTCGTGCACCACAGGCTTGCCAGTCTCGGCATCGAAGACGCGGATGTCGCCGACGTCACGGCCCTTGGCGATCTCGCCGGTGTCCAGGGCCGAGGCCTGGCCAGGGCGCCAGGTGATGCGCACGCCCTCCTCTTCGAGCTCGCCAGCCGAGCGCAGGCGTGCGAGCGGCCAAGCCCGGTTTTTGACCCGCAGCACGCGGGCGACTGGGTCGATCCCATGCGGCGGATCCTCACCCTGATAAAGGAAGGGTTCGCGGCTGTCGTATCCCTCATAGGGGTTCCGCCCATAGGGGCGGAAGCTGCCATCCGGTTGGCGCATCACCAGACCGTTCGGGTTGCGGCTGCGATAGCTCTGCCAGCTCTCGAGCCAGGCGGGCAGGGCGACCAGCTTCTTCCCGGCCTTCTCGCCGACGATGCCACGGCCCGAGAACTGCTGCCACCAACTCTCGGACTGCCGGTCGAACATGATCATGTCGGAATAGCGCAGGAGGCCCGACACGCCGAAATCCAGCACCTCACCGTCGAGGCGACGATCAAAGATCAGACCGGAATTGCACAATGGACAGAAGGTCACGGCAACGGGGATGCCGCCGACGACGTCATTCACGATCTCGTGCCAGATGAGATAGCGCAGCGGATAGGCGCGCGGGGTAGTGCCCTCGCGCTCGAGCACCATGACGGGCTCTGCGCCGGACAGGGTGTTTTCAATGGCGACAGGGTAGAATTTTGGGTCGTCGATGGCGGGGATTCCATCCTTGGGAACCCCGCCTGAAATGATCTGATCCGGCTTGACGGCGATCTTCGAGAAGTCGGTCTGGGGCCAATCGTGCTTTAACGACGGGGTGGAAAAGTCCAGGGCGGTGGCCGTCGTACTCGCAAGTGCAAGCAGGACGGCGGCAATCAATCGGGGCATTGGGGCCTCACTACGAACGGTCCTTCGATCCGTATTTAGCCTGTAAGCCCGAATTCTCAGATCACATTGCTGCTCGCCTCCGTGAGCAAATTTCAGATCGATCAGCCGTCGGCTGCGACTGTGACTTTAACCATCCGATCGGGATCATTGACCGAGCCCGACTGACCGGCGCCCTTCTTGATGTTGTCGACATGCTCCATGCCGTCGATTACCTTTCCCCAGACGGTGTAGTTGTTGTTCAAGAAGTGGCCTTCCTCAAACATGATGAAGAACTGGCTGTTGGCGCTGTTAGGATCATTTGTGCGCGCCATACCGACCACGCCGCGATCGAACGGAGCGCTCGAAAACTCAGAAGGCAGATCTGGCAGATCCGAGCCGCCTGTCCCGGCACGGCTGGGGGTGAAGCCGTCTTCCATATCGGCAAACTGCACATCGCCCGTCTGCGCCATGAAGCCGTCGATCACTCGGTGAAAGGCCACGTTGTCATACTGACCCGAGCGGGTGAGTTCCTTGATGCGAGACACATGTTCGGGCGCAAGATCGGGGCGCATTTCGATCGTGACCGTGCCACTGGTGAGCTCGATCAGCAGAGTGTTCTCAGGGTCCTTGATGTCCACGGCGCGGGCCTCCGTCATGGGCAGGGCGAGGACGAGGGCGGCGATCACGGCAAGCGACTTGAGCATGGGGTCCTCCGCTGCGGGTTGCGTCGGATCCCTGCTATCGGGTCCGAGGGCATTGGTCAAACAGGGGCTTCAGGGCGGCAAGGTGTGTGTCCGGGGGCAGTCAACCCGTCCCGAACTTTTGCCGCAGCGCGTCGGCCACGGGTGGGGAGACGAACTTGGAGACATCGCCGCCGAGACGGGCGATCTCCTTGACCAGCTTCGAGGCGATGGCCTGGTGCTGGGCTTCGGCCATTAGAAAGACCATTTCAATCTCGTCGTTCAGCGCACGGTTCATGCCAACCATCTGGAACTCGTACTCGAAATCCGAGACCGCCCGCAGCCCGCGAATGATCATCGAGGCGCCAACTTCGCTGGCGAAATCCATCAGCAGGTGCTCGAACGGCATGGCGACGATCTCGGTGCCGGAGGCTTTCGAGATTGGACCGGTCTCAGCCTCGATCATCGCCACCCTTTCTTCGAGCCGAAAGAGCGGGCCCTTGTCACGATTGATGGCGACGCCAATCACCAAGCGGTCGACCAGCTTTGCGGCTCGCCGAACGATGTCGGTGTGACCCCTCGTAACTGGGTCGAAGGTTCCTGGATAAAGCCCGACGCGCATGTGACTCTCCCCCATTGTCGTTGATCCGCACGGGATCATTCCGCGCCGGCGCGGTCAAGCAACAATCTTTCGCCGGCCCGGGGCGTCGGCCCGAGCGCAAAACGTTTCGCGGTGCCACTCGGCCTCAGCCGTGCAGCATCGTCTGCATCGCCGTGTTCTCTTCCTGCATCTCGAACAGGCGGGCCTTGACCACATCGCCGATCGAGAGGAAGCCAACCATCCGCCCATGCTCGATGACGGGCATGTGGCGGAAGCGTCCGGCGGTCATCCGCTCGAGAACCGCGTCCGAGCTTTCGTTCGGCGCGCAGGTCTGAACGTCAGCGGTCATCAGGCTCGAGACGGGCTTCTCGAGGACCGATGCGCCCACACGCCCGAGCCCGCGGACAATGTCCCGCTCGGACAAGATGCCCGACACGGTGCCATCGCCGTGGCTGACCACAAGCGCACCGAAGCTCTTCTCTCCCAGGGTCGCCGCCGCCTCCCGCACGGTGGCGCGCGGGTTGATCGTCTCCACCTCCGCTGAACCCTTCAGCTTGAGGATCTGGGTGACGTTCATGGGTTACTTCCTCCTTTTTTGTTTATCCCGCAAGCGTGCGGCTAGGACCGAAGACTGTCAACGCCCAAGCGTCGGGGGCTGTCGCGGCGGGCCTGCACGCGGTATGGGAGAGCCGGGCAGGGAGGATACATGGCGCGTTTGGTGATCTTTGACGTGGATGGAACGCTGGTCGACAGCCAGGCGTTCATTCTCGCTGCGATGAGGGGAGCGTTCGGGGAGGCCGGATTGGAGGTGCCTCCGCGGGCGGATGTGCTGGGGATCGTGGGCCTCTCGCTGCCCCAGGCCATGGCGGCCTTGCGCCCGGATCTGGCGCCCGAGACCCAAGCCCAGTTGGTCACCGGTTACAAGAGCGCCTATCAGACTCTCCGCGCGAGCGGCGCGCCAGAGGCCGAGACGCGGTTCTTTCCGGGCGCCCTAGACGCGCTTGAGCGTTTGGCCGAGGCGGAGCATGTGCTTGGCATCGCGACCGGCAAGGCCCGCCGAGGGCTCGATCACCTGCTCGATGGCCATGATCTGAGGGCGCGGTTCACGGTCACCCAGTCATCAGATGATGCACCGTCCAAGCCGCATCCCGGCATGGTTCTGAATTGTCTCGAGGCCACGGGGATCGCGCCCTCCGAGGCGGTCGTGATCGGCGACACGGCCTTTGATATGGAGATGGCGCGCTCTGCCGGTGCCCGGGCCCTCGGCGTCGCGTGGGGCTATCACACCGAGGATCGTCTGCAAGCCGGCGGCGCAGAGCGCCTGATCAAAAGCTTCGATGCGCTCGACGGCGCCCTCGCCGAGCTTTGGGAGACGGCATGAAGCGGTTTTGGCAAGCGGCCTCGGTGGTTGAGATTGAGGGCGGATGTGGGGGCGGATACGAGAGCGGGTACGGGGTGCGCCTGGACGACCGGCCGCTCAACACGCCGGCCAAGCGCCGAGCCATCGTGCCCCAGCGCGCCGTTGCCGAGGCGATGGCTGCAGAGTGGCAGGACGCACCAGAAACCATTGACCCGCTCGCTATGCCGGTGACCCGGGCGGTCAACGTGACCCTCGACCGCGTCATTGCCGAGCGGGCCGAGGTTGCTGCCAGGATCGCGGCCTATGGCCAGAGCGATCTGGTCTGTTATCGAGCCGACCATCCGCAGGGTTTGGTTGCGCGCCAGGCTGCCGCCTGGGATCCGCTGATCGCCTGGCTGGCGATGCAAGGGGCGCCGCTTACGCCTGTTGCGGGGATCATGCATGTGGCGCAGCCGCCAGAGAGCCTGGCTAGGCTCGCCGCTCGGATCGAAGCGCTCTCGCCATGGGAGCTGACGCCGCTGCACGAGTTGGTCTCGCTCTCGGGCTCGCTTGCCATCGGTTTGGCCGTGGCCGAGGGCGAGCTTGGGGCGCCCGAGGCTTGGCGCCGCTCCCGGATCGACGAGGATTGGAACATCGAGCAATGGGGCGAGGATGCCGAGGCAGCGGCCCTTGCGGCCCGGCATGAGGCGAGTTTTCTGGCCGCCGCCCGCTTGCTGGAGTTGGTCCGCGTAGAGTGACATGGAATCGTCGCCGGCTTGTGGTAGGCGAACCGGGAATGAGGCAGGACACGATGATCGCTCCTGACGACCGGCTCTGGCAAAGACTGCAGGGCGTTCCCTTCGATTTGCCCGAGGCCCGTCTCGATTTCACCGACCGATTGGCGCGCGAGAACGGCTGGACCCGCCGGTTTGCTGAGCGCGCGGTCGAGGAGTACCGCCGGTTTGCGCTTTTGGCTGTGACGGCGGCCCATGAGGTCACGCCGTCGGACGAGGTCGACCAGGTCTGGCACCTGCACCTCACCTATTCGCGTCACTACTGGGGCGTCTGGACCGATGCTTTGGGGCGCAAGCTGCATCACGGGCCGACCATCGGAGGCCCCGAGGAGGCGGAGCGGTATCTGACCAACTATCTGGCGACGCTCGAAAGCTATTACCAGATGTTCGGCCAAGAGCCGCCGATCGACCTTTGGCCCGATCCCCGTCAGCGGTTCAAGACCATGCCCCGGATGCGCCGGGTCCATCTCGGGCGCTATTTTCTGGTGTCAAAGCCGGCGATTGCCAAGCTCATCTTCCTCGCTGCCATGGCCTTCGCCGCGCTCTATCTGGCGGGCGCGCATGCCGAGGCTGCCGGGGAGTGGGCACGCACCAGCTATATGGGGAGCCTTCTCAACTGGGCGGACGACCTGGGCTTTCTGCTCTGTGCAGGGTTTTTGATGTTCGGGACAGCCCAGCTTCTTGGCGTTGCCCTCTCAGGTCTCTGGCGCCGCGTCCGCGGCCCGCGCAGACGCCGCAGGCGCGACGGCACCTGGAGCTTTGTCATGGATGTCGGCGGCGACGGCGATGGCGATGGGGGCTGCGGAGGCTGCGGTTAGTCGCCAGAGCCTCCGCCAAAACGGCTGTCCCCGGTGCTCAGAGCGTCCGCTCGATCATCATCTTCTTGATCTCCGCGATCGCCTTGGCGGGGTTGAGGCCTTTGGGACAGGTCTTCGCGCAGTTCATGATGGTGTGGCAGCGATAGAGCCGGAACGGATCCTCAAGGTCGTCCAACCGCTCGCCCGTCGCCTCATCGCGCGTGTCGATCAGCCAGCGATAGGCGTGGAGCAGCGCGGCCGGGCCGAGATAGCGGTCGCCGTTCCACCAATAGCTCGGGCAAGAGGTGGAGCAGCAGGCGCACATCACGCATTCATAGAGCCCGTCGAGCTTGGCGCGGTCCTCGGGAGACTGCCTCCACTCCTTCTCGGGCGTCGGCGTCTCGGTCTTTAGGAACGGCTGCACCTCGGCATGCTGCGCATAGAAGTGCGTGAGATCCGGCACCAGATCCTTGACCACCGGCATATGGGGCAGGGGATAAATCTTGATCGCCCCCTTCACTTCATCCAATCCCTTGGTGCAGGCCAGCGTGTTCGTGCCGTCGATGTTCATGGCGCAAGAGCCGCAGATCCCCTCGCGGCATGAGCGACGGAAGGTCAGCGTCGGGTCGATCTCATTCTTGATCTTGATGATCGCGTCCAGGATCATTGGCCCGCAGTCGTTCTCGTCGATGAAATAGGTGTCGACGCGGGGATTCTCGCCCGTGTCCGGGTCCCAGCGATAGACGCGAATCTCGCGGATCTTGGTCGCGCCTTCGGGTTTGGGCCAGGTCTTGCCTTTCATGATGCGCGAATTCTTGGGAAGGGTGAATTCAGCCATCGGTCGCTCCCTGGTTGGAGGCCCCGGCGAGGGGCTTGGTTCCGATAAATATCCGCTCTCCGCGGTGAAGGGCATGCGTCGAGACGTCCGGCTCGGTTGCGGCAAATTCGCTGAGCGTGAAGCCGGCCGCCCGGATGCGATCGCGAAGATCCTGGCCATAGAAGCGTAGGTGGTCCGGGTCACCATAGCGACGCGTGCGCAGGACCTTGTCGAGCGAGGCGTCCTCGTAGGTCTCGTCCCAGCCCTCAACCATCGGGACCGTCAGCAGGGCCTGTCCGCCCGGACGGAGGATCCGGTGGATCTCAGCAAGAGCCTTGGCATCGTCCACATGCTCGAGCACATGGTTTGCGATCACCATGTCCACCGAGGCCTCAGGCAACTCGATGGTCGTCATGTCGAGTTGCAGGTCGAACTGATCGGTGATGTCGGCGCTCCGATAACGGGCGCCACGCTGTTCGAGGTCAACCCGGACCCACGACTCGGCGGCAAAGTGGAGGACAGACGCGCCTTCTGCGAGACGCAGGCCCCGGTCGAACCACAGCTTGAGGAGCCTATGCCGCGGGCGGCTGTCGCATTGCGGACACCAAATCGATGGTTTGTGCCGAACGGGGGCGAACCGCCCCTGATACCCGCAGATCGGGCAGAGGCAGTCCGGACCCTCCCGCGCCGCGCGCTCAAAAAAGCGCAAGGCCCGGTCGGCACGGAAATCGAGGATCCGTGCAATTTCCTCTGGCTCCCGCATCCCAGGCGGAGACCAGTCGGGCCGGATCGTGGCACGCTCAGCCAAAGCGCGCGCCTCAGTAGACCCGAGCCTTGGGCGCGATCTTGGCGAGCGGAATTCCGCCCTCGTTCTCGGGCGTCAGGGGCTGGGTTTTCACCGGGCGATAGCCGAGCCGCGTCTCACCATTCACCCAAGCGAGGCTGTGCATGCGCCAGGCATTGTCGTCGCGGTCGGGGAAATCCTCGTGCGCATGGGCGCCGCGGCTCTCTTTGCGGGCCTCAGCCGAATAAACGGTGGCCAGCGCGTTCGGGAGAAGGTTCGAGAGCTCGAGCGTCTCCATCAGATCGGTGTTCCAGATCAGCGAGCGGTCAGTGACGGCCACGTCGTCGAACATCGCATCCACGCGCGCGACCTTGTCGCAGCCTTCCTTCAGCGTCTTGGAGGTGCGGAAGACGGCGGCGTCCTCCTGCATCGCCTTCTGCAGGCTGTTGCGCAGGCTGGCGGTCGGAACCGCTCCATTGGCGTGGCGGAGACGGTCAAAACGGTCCATCGCCTCTTCGCAAGAGCGCGTGCTGGGATCCTGGTTGGGTGCGCCAGGCGTGACGACTTCGCCGGCTTTGATTGCGGCCGCGCGGCCGAACACCACGAGATCGGTCAGCGAGTTCGAGCCGAGCCGGTTCGCGCCGTGCACGCTGGCACAAGCAGCCTCGCCACAGGCCATCAGGCCAGGAACCACCCGGTCGGGATCATCGTCGGTTGGCGAGAGCACCTCGCCCCAATAGTTCGTCGGGATGCCGCCCATATTATAATGGACCGTCGGCAGCACCGGGATCGGCTCCTTGGTCACATCGACACCGGCAAAGATCCGTGCGCTCTCGGAAATACCGGGCAAGCGGAGCGCCAATTGCTCGGGCGGCAAATGGTTGAGGTGCAGGTGGATATGGTCGCCATCCTTGCCAACGCCACGGCCGTCGCGGATCTCCATGGTCATGCAGCGCGAGACGACGTCGCGCGAGGCCAGATCCTTATAGGTCGGAGCATAGCGCTCCATAAAGCGCTCGCCCTCGGAGTTCGTCAGGTACCCGCCCTCACCCCGCGCGCCCTCGGTGATCAGGCATCCCGCGCCATAGATGCCGGTGGGGTGGAACTGCACGAACTCCATATCCTCGAGCGGTAGGCCCGCCCGCGCCACCATGCCGCCACCATCGCCCGTGCAGGTGTGCGCCGAGGTGCACGAGAAGTAGGCGCGTCCATATCCGCCCGTCGCTAGCACCACCATTTTGGAGGAGAAGCGGTGCATGGTGCCGTCATCGAGCTTCCAGGCGATGATACCCTGGCAATGCCCGTCATCCGACATGATCAGATCGGTCGCGAAATACTCGATAAAAAACTCGGCATTGGCCTTCAGGCTCTGACCATAGAGCGTGTGCAGGATCGCGTGGCCTGTCCGATCGGCGGCGGCACAGGTCCGCTGGACCGGAGGGCCCTCGCCAAACTCGGTGGTATGGCCACCAAAGGGACGCTGATAGATCTGGCCCTTATCGGTGCGCGAAAACGGCACCCCGTAATGCTCGAGCTCCAGCACCGAGGCTGGCGCTTCGCGCGCCAAATACTCCATGGCGTCCATATCGCCGAGCCAGTCCGACCCCTTGATAGTGTCGTACATGTGCCATTGCCAGCCGTCGGGACCCATATTGGCCAAGCTCGCAGCGATGCCGCCCTGGGCTGCCACCGTATGGCTGCGTGTTGGGAAGACTTTGGTCACGCAGGCCGTCTTGAGGCCTTGTTCCGCCATGCCGAGTGTCGCGCGCAAGCCGGCGCCGCCCGCGCCAACCACGACGACGTCATAGGTGTGATCGGTGAAGTCATACTCGGCCATTTAGCTCTCCGTGATCCGGCGGCGTTCAGCCTGCCAATGCGATCTTTAGGATGGCGAAGACGCCGGCAAAGCCCAGGGCAAAGCACACCAGCGAGTTGGCGATAAGCGCCGCAGTCCGCAGTCCTTTGGCATGGACATAGTCCTCAATCACCACCTGCCAGCCCTGGGCTAGGTGATGGAAGCTCACTGCGACAAACAGCGCCGCGACGACTGCGTGGAAGGGATTGGCGTAGAGCGCGAGGACCTCCGAATGGCCGCCACCCAAGGCATCGGCGAACGGGATGATCCACAGCAAAAAGAGCGGGATGAGCGCGATCGAGGTCAGCCGATGGACCCACCAGTGGTGCGTGCCCTCTCCGGATGAGCCAAGCCCAGTGACGCGGGCCTTTGCGGTGCGAAAGCTCATGGATGGCCTCAAGCAATCAAGACAATCAAAAGCGTCAGCACGACCGAGGCGATGACCACTGCCTGGCCCGTGCGCTCAGCCGTGGCCAGATCAAAGCCATGGCCCGTGTCCCAGACCAAATGCCGGATCCCGTTGGCCGTGTGATAGCAAAGCGCCCAAAGGCTGCCGAGCATGATCAAATTGCCGATCCACGACGTCATCAAGCCGTCGGCAAAGGCGAAGTAGGACGGGCTGGTCGCGGCCGCCATCAACCACCAAACCACCAACAGCGCTCCCAAGCTCAACGCGCAGCCCGTGATCCGGTGCAGGATCGACAACGCCATCGTCCATTGGAAACGGTAGACCTGCAGGTGCGGCGAGAGGGGTCTGTTGCCGCGGTTCACATCCGCCATGTCGCTCTCCCGGTGATGTGTTTTATCGCGTGACACTAGGGGGTTTGCCGACCCCGTGCCACCTCCGAATTGCCGCAGCCGCGAAGAGGGCCGCCATGATGGTTGCGCGCCGATAGCGTGAGGCCAGTTAAGAATTCCCGATTGACGGTCTTTGGACTGGATGCAAACTGCGGGAGCATTTGTCCACAAGGAGAGCCATCCATGACCCGTCTCGTCGCTGCGGCCATCGCCGCGCTCATTGCCGGCCAGGCCGCTGCTGCTGATCTTCGGATCTGCGTCGAGGGCGCCTATCCGCCGTTCTCGGAGGTCACCGCCGCCGGCGAGCTGAAGGGCTTCGACATCGACATGGCCGGCGCCCTCTGCGACCAGATGGGCAAGAGCTGCGAGATGGTGCAGACCGAGTGGGACGGCATCATCCCGGCTCTGCTCGAGCGCAAATGCGATGCGATCATCGCCTCGATGTCGATCACCGAGGACCGCAAGAAGGTGATCGACTTCTCGGCCAAGTACTACCAGACGCCGGCCAAGTTCATCGGCAAAGCGGATGCCGGCCTGGTGGACACCGCCGACGGGATGGCCGGCAAGACGGTAGGCGTGCAGCGCGGCACCATCCACCAGGACTTCATGGAGAGCGAGTTTTCCGGCGTGGATCTCAAACTCTATGGCACCCAAGACGAGGCCTATCTTGACCTGCAGGCCGGCCGCATTGATGCGATCATGGCCGACAGCGTGGCCATGGATGACGGCTTCCTGCAGACCGAGAACGGCAAGGGCTACGCCTTCTTCGGTGGAGACTACGCCATTCCGAAATACCATGGCGATGGAGCCGGCATCGGTGTCCGCAAAGCCGACACCGATCTGCGCGACGCGTTCTCGGCTGCGATCAGCGCTTTGCGGGCCAGCGGAGCGTATAAAGGCATCAACGACCAATACTTTGACTTTGACATCTACGGTGGCTGACCGAGCCCCACGTGGGGGGCGCGCCTGATGGGCGCGCTCCTGGACTATGCGCCGCTCTTGGGCGAGGGCGCAGTGGTGACCGTGACCCTCGCGGTCCTGTCTTTGCTGCTCGCGACGGCGCTTGGCGTGCTGGGGGCGGCGGCCAAGCTCTCACGGAAATGGCGGTGGACGGCGCCAGCGGCCCTCTACACCACGATCGTGCGCGGGGTGCCAGATCTTGTCCTGATCTTGCTCATCTATTTCGGCGGCCAGCGTTTGTTGAACGATGTCGGCGGCTTGGTGGGCGCACCCTATATCGAGGTGTCAAAGTACTGGGCCGGTGTCTTCTCGATCGGCTTTATCTATGGCGCCTATCTGACCGAGACCTTTCGTGGGGCCTTTCTGACGGTGTCCAAGGGTCAGCGTGAGGCCGCCTATGCCATGGGCATGTCACGCGCCGCGACGCTGTGGACCGTCGAAGGGCCTCAGATTTTGCGTTTTGCGCTGCCGGGTTACGGCAATGTCTGGATGGTGTTGGTCAAATCCACCGCCGTCGTCTCGGTGATCGGCTTGCAGGATCTAGTCGGCATCGCGGACAAGGCGGGCAAGGCCACGCGCGAGCCCTTCCTGTTCTTCGTCGCCGTGATCTTGGTCTACCTCGCCATTACCAGCCTCTCGAATCTCGCCATTCGCCAGGCGGAGATCCGGGTCAACCGAGGGCAGACCGCATGGACCTGACCCTGCCGCTCGAGCATTGGGATCTCTTCGCCTATGGCGTCTGGACCACGCTGCATCTCACGGTTCTCTCTCTGCTGGTCGGGTTTGCCATCGCCTTGCCCTCAGCGCTGGCCTTGTGCCGAGGCGCGCGATGGAGCCCGCTCATCCGCGGCTATGTCTACGTGTTTCGGGGCACGCCGCTGATCGTGCAGACCTATCTCATCTATTACGGGCTCGCCCAGTTCGAATGGGTGCGCGAGAGCGTCTTTTGGCCGGTGCTGCGTGAGGCCTGGTGGTGCGCGCTGATCGCCTTCTCGCTGAACTCCGGCGCCTATGCGACCGAGATCCTGCGTGGGGCCATCGCCACGACGCCGAAGGGCGAGGTCGAAGGCGCTCGGGCTCTGGGGCTGTCGGAGAAAGGGCTCACCTGGCTGATCGTTGTGCCGTCCTCGCTTCGCCGCGCGCTTCCGCAGTACGGCAACGAGATCGTGTTTATGCTGCACGGCTCGGTGGTGGCCTCGGTCATCACGATCCAAGACATCCTGGGCGCTGGCCGAACGCTGAATGCAAAGTACTACGTGGCTTATGAGGGGTTTCTCACGGCGGCCATCCTTTACATGGCCATCACCTTCCTGGTCGTGGCGATTTTTCGGCAGGTGGAGCGGCGTTATCTGCGCCATCTCAACATCCAGGCTGATGCGCCCAAAGCGGGGGGCACCACCTTGGCAACAGGGGGTATTGGGGCTGCGGCGACGCGATGAGCCGCGTGCTGGTGATCGGCTTGGCCCTCTCGGCCGTTACAGGCCTCGCGCAGGCCCAGGCGTCTTATGACTGCCTAAAAGGCCCGCTTGCCGCGTCAACCGAGGTGAAGCAAGGCCTCCATCGGGGGCTCGCCGATCTGGTTGCCGAGACGGCGCCGGACCATGCCGAGCTCGCCCAGCTGGCTGCAGATTGGCAGGTCGGTGCCTCCGAGCTTCGCCATCACCGTGTGCGCCACCTGTCCGCCGTCGAGCCCGCGCGCTTGCCGGATGCCAATGCCGTCCGCTCCTTTGCTTGGGACGACGAGGACGAGATTGTGCTGGCTGCCAAAGACCCTGCTTATGCCGCTCTGGCAGAGCATGTGGCGGCGCTTGAGGCCGAAAGCCGCAACCATCCGGGATGGTCGGGTCTGCGCGCCGTCGTGCGTGAGCGTTTGTCCGACACCGCTGAGTACAAAGCCTTGCTGCAGGACGCGGGCGTCAAAGCCGGCGCCGTCAACGCCGATCTGGCGGCGTGCTTCGCCGGCTGAGCCTCAGCGCGGCATCAGTGCCCAATAGTCGAAGTCGAGCACAACACCCTCCGCATGCCATCCAGATCCATCGCGCAAGGGAAACGCATCCGCGGACCGGTTCTTGACCGCGACAAGGCGCAGGCGCAGGGCGCCGACCGAGGGCTCATCGGTCTCGGCCTTGTCCAGCACTTCGGACCAAGCATAGACCGTGTCTCCCGCAAAGCAGGGCGCCGCATGGGTGCCGCCATTGATCGCTGAGATCACTTGGGCATTGCCGAGGCCGTTGAAGCTAAGCCCACGCGCCAGGCTGATGATGTGCCCGCCATAGACCAGCCGTGGCTGGCCGTCGCGCGCGGCCTGGTCGAAATGCACCTTGGCCGTGTTCTGCCAGAGGCGCGTCGCCATCATATGCTCCGCCTCCTCAATGGTTGTGCCGTCGACGTGGTCGATCCGCTCGCCGACGGCGTAGTCGCCCCAGAGATTCGGCGAGCCCGCCGACGCAGCGTCATATCCTCGGAAGTGGAGGCCAGGCGGCAGCACCAAATCCTCAGCTGCCACCGCGGCCGAGAGGTCGGGCACGACCGGGTCAGGCGCCGGAGCGGCATTGTCCCGCTTGTTCACCAAGACCCACCGGACAAAGCGCATCACGGCGCGCCCGCGTTGGTTCAAACCCGTGGTCCGCACATAGACGACACCGGCATTGCCCTTGGAGGTCTCGCGTTTGCCGATCACCTCCGACGAGGCGCTGAGTGTGTCGCCCACCACGACCGGCGCCAGCATGCGTCCCTCGGCATAGCCCAGATTGGCGACGGCATTCAGCGAGATATCCGGCACGCTCTTGCCAAAGACGATGTGAAAGGCCGCGAGATCGTCCAGCGGGCTGTGGGCGAGGCCGCAGCCCTGCGCGAACACATCCGAAGAGCCAAGGGCAAACCGGCTGGGATAGAGCGCCATGTAAAGCGCCCGGTCGCCGGCCGTCACCGTGCGCGGCGTCGCATGGCGGATGGTCTCTCCTATCTCGAAATCTTCGAAGAACCGACCTGGATCTGTCTTGCTCATCGCGGCGTCCTCACGCAAGGAAGTTGCGCCGCTCCTGCCAGAGCGCGCCGCCTTTCGCAAGTGCGAGACAGCTCAGGCCGGGGGATCGCCGGCAAAGGGCCAGACCCCAGCCCAGTTGTGCAAAAGGCCAATGACCGCCACGATGACCAGCGTCGCGACAAGGTGGATCCCGTTGCCAAGCGCCGTTCCCGGCCCCGGCTTTGGCCCTTTGCCATCCCGCGCGTTCAGGCCGATCATCGCGGCGACGGCCCAGGCCAACATTCCGCCGAACAGGATGATCGAAGCCAGATCGCCATTCACCAGCAGATGCGCGAGCGCCCAGATCTTGGTGCCCGTCAGCTGCGGATGGCGGATCCAATGGCGCACCCGGCTCTTGATACCGCCAGCGATGTAGACCGCGACCGCGAGCACCATCAGCAGATTGTTTAGATGGGTTGTCCAGAGCGGCGGTGTCCAGACCGCAACATACGGGGCCTGTTGATAACCGAGCACGATCAGAACCATGGCGCCCAGCAGCGCAACTGCGGCTGCGCCCTTGATCGGAAGCTCTCCGATCTGGCCGACAAATCGTGCACGCAGCGAGGGGGCGTGGATCTTCAGCCCATGGGTGAGGGCGAAGAGGACCATGCCAAGGATGAGCAAAGCCATTGGGTTCCTCCGGTTTGCGGAAGGCCTGGGGCGAAGGTAGTGCGCGATCGACCGGTTGGTAAGTCCGTATTGCGTGCGATCTCAGGCGGCGGGGGATGCGTGGTGTGCGGCCTCGAGCTCCGCGATCAGCTCCGCTTGGGCCAGTTGGCGTCTTGCGTTCTCGACATGCAGGTTCTCGACGAGCTTGCCATCGACGACAGCGACGCCGCGCCCGGCGGCCTCGGCCTCGTTGAACGCCGCAACATAGCGCTTGGACAGTTCGAGATCGGCCTCGGAGGGCGCAAAGATCCGGTTGGTCGACTCGATTTGCGACGGATGGATCAAGGTCTTGCCGTCAAAGCCAAAAGCGCGCCCCTGCGCACAGCTTTCGGCCAGCCCCTTGTCGTCCCGGATCGCATTGTAGACCCCGTCCAGGATCGCCAGACCATGCGCGCGGGCGGCCAAGGCGCAGAGCCCAAGCGCTGTGACCACGGGCAGCCGGTTTGGCGTATGCTCTGCCTGCAGATCTTTGACCAAGTCGTTGGTGCCCAGTACAAAACAGGCCAAACGTGGATGAGCGGCGGCGATCTCGGCGGCGCGCAGCATGCCCATCGGGGTCTCCATCATGGCCCAGATGGCCAGATCTGCGTCCGCGCCGAGCGCGTCCAAGCGGTGCGCAACGTGCTGGACCGTGGCGGGATCTTCGACTTTGGGCACCAAAACCGCATCGGCCGACGACACCGCAACCATTTCGAGATCGGCCTCGCCCCATTCGGTGTCGAACCCGTTGATCCGCACGATCAGCTCGCGCTTGCCGTATCCGCCGGTCGCCAGAGCATCGGCAACCAAGCGCCGCGCCTCAGCTTTCTCGGCGAGTGCGACGGCGTCTTCGAGATCCAGGATCAGCGCATCCGCTGGTAAGCTGCGGGCTTTATCGAGCGCCCGCGCGCGCGAACCGGGCATATACAGGACCGACCGACGCGGTCTGGAGAGATCTGGCATGTGCGGGCCTCTATCGCGACCGAATCTTGCGCAGGCCTTCTATTTCGCAATGCAGCATTGCGCAATGGCCTTGCGGTGGGCCTGCAGAAATGTCAGTAATATTGACGCAAAGGAGATCCCCCATGCGCAGTGACACCGTTCCCCCCGAAGGCGAAGGCCGCCCCGATCCGATGGCCTTTGGACGCGCGCTCGGCCCCGGCCTTGGCATCAACCTGCTGGTCCGCGATGTCGAGGCCGCCATGCGGTGGCAAGCCTGCGTGCTGGGGGCCAAGGTTCAATACTGGGATCGGGATTTTGCCGTGCTCGAGGCCCATGGCGCCCTCTGGCTGCTGCACCACGACCGCACCTATCGGAACCATCCGATGACTGGTGTCGTCGCAGGGCATGAGGGACGTGGAGCTGGGGCGGAACTGCGCCTTTACGGCTGTTCGCCCGATCGCGCCGAGGCCGAGGCCGAAGCGGCGGGGGGATATGTGCTCGCCGGTGCGGCCGACAAACCCCACGGGGTGCGCGAGGCGTTCCTGATCGATCCCGAGGGTTATTGCTGGGTGCCGACGGTGCCCGATCGGCCCTCAGGCGAGACGTGATCGCCGTTAACCATCTGGCAAGATTTTCTTAACCATAGTTTAGCGCTGTCTCGGCACTCTCAATCAATCGACTGGACGAAGGCCTCGTAAAGCGGGGTTGCCGAACGGGGGAACCCCCGCCAACCGGAAAGAGAGGCGCCCGGCCAGCGACTGATGCGATTTCCGCGTTTCCTCGTTGTCTTTGGTGCCGGAAAGGGCAAGCGATGAAACGCGCGACTTACGGACTGATCCCTCTCGCCGCTGCAGCCATGCTCATCAGCCCCGCCTTGGGGTCGGATGCCGAGGCTCAGATGCGCTGCGGCAAGCGTGACCAGGTCATCAATCACCTTGAGACGAAATACGGCGAGACCCAGCGGTCTGTCGGCCTCCAGCAAGGCCGCGGCATGATCGAGATCTACGCCAATGCCGATTCGGGCAGCTGGACCATCCTGCTGACCACGCCCAACGGCATGAGCTGCCTGATGGCCGCTGGCGAAGCCTTTGAGGCGCGCGAGCGCGAAATGGCCAAGACCCCCGCCTGACGTGACTTGCCGGTCCGCTGGCAGGTGGGCCGGTTCGATGACCCATGCGCCCCGCCCGCACGCGGGTGAGGACGGAGGCATGGCACAAGCGCGGCCACGCATGCGCCCTGGGATGCAAGGCGCCTCGCCGCCGCGAGCATGACCACAGAATTGGCGCAAATCAGCCTCGGTCCGGTCTTTGAACCGGCGCGATGTGGGCGCATTCCCGACAGATCCTCATGAGATAGAGGCTGATCGCCAGCGCATCAGGCGCCCCCGCATCGGCCGCTGTTTGGAGGATGTCATGGTCCGAGTGCGACCGATGTTTCTAGGGGCAATCTGTGCTGCGGCGCTCACCAACCTTGCAATCCCAGGCTTGGCTGACAGCACAGTGGACGGGATGACCTGTCACGACCGCGACGTTATCGTCGATGTGCTCAAGCGTGAGTTCGGCGAAACGCAAATGCGGGCCGATTTGCATGATGGCCCCGGCTTGATCGAGTTCTTTGCCAATGCGCGTTCGGGCAGCTGGACCGTTCTGCTCACCCCGGACGAACACAGCAGCTGTGTGCTCGAGAGCGGGTATCTTCCGCAACCGGGCCGCCCGACCTAACCGACACGACCCCGGCGCGGACGCGCGCAAACGCAGCGTCACGGTGTCGCGCGTCGGTTGAAATCTCTTGGTGGTTGGGGCACGCCGCAGTGCACTAAACCCCGGGCAATCGCATCCCACCCGGTTTGCGTGCCGGGGCCGGGACACCGAGGGAGATCTTCATGGCCAGAACCAAGATCGCGCTGATCGGCGCGGGGCAGATCGGCGGCACGCTCGCCCATCTGGCAGGGCTGAAGGAACTGGGCGACGTCGTGTTGTGCGACATCGCTGAGGGCATTCCGCAAGGCAAGGGACTCGATATCGCCGAAAGCGCGCCGGTGGACGGCTTCGACGCGGCGATCAGCGGGGTTACGACCGATCCGGCGGACAGCGCAAGCTATGCCCCCATCGAGGGCTCGGACGTGGTCATCGTGACCGCCGGCGTTCCGCGCAAGCCCGGCATGAGCCGGGACGATCTGCTCGGCATCAACCTCAAAGTCATGAAATCCGTTGGCGAGGGCATTGGTAAGTACGCCAAGGACGCTTTCGTCATCTGCATCACCAACCCGCTCGATGCGATGGTGTGGGCGCTGCAGAAGTTCTCGGGTCTGCCGACCGAGCGCGTCTGCGGCATGGCGGGCGTGCTCGATTCGGCGCGCTTCCGGCACTTCCTGGCCGATGAGTTTGAGGTGTCCGTGAAAGACGTGACGGCTTTTGTGCTGGGCGGCCATGGCGACACCATGGTGCCGCTGACGCGCTATTCGACCGTCGCCGGCATTCCGCTGCCGGATCTGGTCAAGATGGGCTGGACCAGCCAGGAGAGCTTGGATGCCATCGTGCAGCGCACCCGGGACGGCGGCGCCGAGATCGTCGGCTTGCTCAAAACCGGATCGGCCTTCTATGCGCCCGCCGCCTCGGCGATCCAGATGGCCGAGAGCTATCTCAAGGACCAGAAGCGGGTGCTGCCCGCCGCGGCCTGGGTCGAGGGCGCCTACGGTCAAAAGGGGCTTTATGTGGGTGTGCCCACGGTGATCGGCGCTGCCGGCATCGAGAAGGTGATCGAGATCCAGCTCAACAAGGACGAGCAGGCGATGCTCGACAAGTCCATCGACGCGGTCAAAGGGCTGGTCGAGGCGTGCAAGACGATCGACGGCTCGCTTGCCTGATCCGGGCGGGTTGATCGTCACCGGAGGTGGCCGCGGCATAGGTGCCGCAGTCTGCCGCCTTGGGGCCAGCGCAGGATGGTCGGTCACGTTGTCCTATGCCCGTGACCAGGCGGCCGCCGCGGCGGTGGCCGCCGAAGCCGGCGGGCTTGCCGTGCAGGCCGACGCGGCGTCGGAGACGGACACGCTCCGCCTTTTTGACGCCGCCGAGGCCGCCCATGGCCCTCCCACAGGCGTTGTCGTGAATGCCGGGATCGTGGCACCCGGGTCGCCCTTGGCCGAGATGTCGCTCGCCCGGATCGAACGCGTCTTTCGCACCAACACCATCGGCGCGTTCCTTACGGCGCGGGAGGCGGCGCGACGGATGACCGGCGGGTCCATCGTGGTCGTGTCTTCGGCCGCGGCGCGCCTCGGCTCCCCCAATGAGTACATCGATTATGCGGCTTCTAAGGGCGCGCTCGACACCCTCACCATTGGCCTTGCCAAGGAACTGGCACCCCGGGGGATCCGCGTGAATGCCGTGCGCCCGGGGCTGATCGAGACCGACATCCACGCCTCGGGTGGTGCTCCGGACCGAGCTGCCCGGCTCGGGGCCACAACGCCCATGGCCCGCGCCGGCACGGCGCACGAGGTCGCCGAGGCGATCCTATGGCTGCTCTCGCCGGCGGCATCCTATGTGACCGGCACATTCCTCGACGTCTCGGGCGGGCGCTGACGCTGGCGCCCGCGGCAGCCCCGCGTCACCGCGCGAGCGAAATGGACGACAGCCCCGCCGAACGGTTGATGCAACAGGCGCCGCAGAGTATTGGAAACCGAGAGCCCCGGACCAACCCCAGCCCCGCGGATCCGGCATTGCGGCGCGCGCCACAGGAGACCCAGCCATGAACATCCACGAATACCAGGCCAAGCAGCTCCTGGCGCAATATGGCGCACCGGTCAGCAAGGGCGTGCCCGTGCTCGAGGCGGCCTTGGCGCAATCGGCGGCCGAAGAGCTGGGCGGCCCCGTCTGGGTGGTCAAGGCCCAGATCCATGCGGGCGGCCGCGGCAAGGGCAGCTTTAAAGAGCCCGAGGCCGGCGAGAAGGGCGGCGTCCGCATCGCCAAGGACATGGCCGAGGCCATCGGCTTCACCGAGCAGATGCTGGGCAAGACCCTGGTCACGCACCAGACTGGCCCCGCCGGCAAGCAGGTGAACCGCGTCTATCTCGAGGAAGGTGCGGCCATCGCGCGTGAGCTCTACCTCTCCCTGCTCGTCGACCGCGAGACCTCGCGGATCTCGTTCATCGCCTCGACCGAAGGCGGGATGGACATCGAAGAGGTCGCCGCCGAGACGCCCGAGAAAATCCTGACCTTCAGCGTCGATCCGGCGACCGGCATCATGCCCTATCATGGCCGCAAGGTGGCCTCGGCACTCGGCCTTTCGGGCCAGGCGGGCAAGGACTGCATCAAGCTGATCAACACGCTCTACAAGCTGTTTATCGAGAAGGATTGCAGCCTGGTGGAGATCAACCCGCTGATCGTGACCGAAGAGGGCCGCCTGGTCTGCCTCGACTGCAAGATGAACTTCGACAGCAACGCACTCTATCGCAATGCCGAGATCATGGAGCTGCGCGACGAGACCGAGGAGGACGCCAAGGAGCTGGCCGCCTCGAAATACGATTTGAACTACATCGCCCTCGATGGCGAGATCGGCTGTATGGTGAATGGCGCGGGCCTCGCCATGGCCACCATGGACATCATCAAGCTGTTCGGCTCGGAGCCCGCCAACTTCCTCGACGTGGGCGGCGGCGCGACAAAGGAGAAGGTTACCGAGGCGTTCAAGATCATCACCAGCGACCCCAAGGTGAAGGGCATCCTTGTCAACATCTTCGGCGGCATCATGCGCTGTGACGTGATCGCCGAGGGCGTGATCGCGGCCGTCAAGGAAGTGGGCCTCGCGGTTCCGCTGGTCGTGCGCCTCGAGGGCACCAATGTCGAGCTCGGCAAGGAGATCATCAACAACTCCGATCTCGACGTGATCGCTGCCGACAACCTTTCCGACGCCGCCGAGAAGATCGTGAAGGCCGTCAAGGGATGAGCGTGGCCGCCCTCCAGGACGCAGCGTTTCTGCGGACCCGGCTGCCGCCCCTCTTCGCGATGGAGGTTTTGGTCGTGGCTGGCGCCGCCTGGATCGCGTTCAAGGGTGATGGGGACGCTGTCCGATATAGCCTGTTCGGGCTGCTTGTGGTCAGCTATGCGGTGGGCTTCGGGGCGCATTTGTGGGTGCCGCGTCGGGCGGTGATCCTGAATCAGGACGGCGTGCTGGACCACCGATCGGGCGTGCTCGTTCCCTGGTCTGCCATTCGCGGAGCACGGGCCCGGCGCGTGTTTCTGCTCGCGCCTATGGTCGAGCTCGATCTGGCCCGCCCTGTCAAAGGTCTCCGCGGCACGACGGCCAAGCTTCCGACCCTCAACCTCGAGACCTCGGCACCCACCCTGGCCGCTGCCATACAGCGCCACCTCCCCTGCGCAGCCCCGGTTGTTCACTGACAGTGATGGAGTGAGCCGATGCGCGCGCAGTTATCCTTTTTCCCTGTACTCGCAGTCTTCCCTGTACTCGCGGTCGCGGCCTGTCAAAGCGCACCGTCAGAACGGTCTCCTGCAGAGGCAAAACGGATCATTGAGCAAGCGGCAACGGACTTTGCTCAGTTTTGTTTGTCGAGCTTTCCGGATGCGGAGGCCGCACGCGATGCGATCGTCGCATCCGTACCCCGAACAGGTTCGCCAAGTCGGGAAACTCTGGCCAGTAACCCAAAGGGCGTGATCGTCTTGGACGCAGCAGGTGTCGGTGCGCGGTTGGTTATCGAAGCGGGGGCACCTCACATCTGCGGTGTCCAAGCCGAGACCGTACCAGTCGAGGCGTTCCATGCGCGGATGCGTGTGCTTATGGAATCCAACCCGACTTACACAATAATCTTCGACCGCCAAGCCAGTGATCGGACATGGTCGCGGGTGGAAGGCGTTGAACGGCCCACGATGTTTGTTCTTACAGGCAACGCGTCTGATGATGTCGCTGGGGTGTTCCTGGCGGATCCAGGTGCAAAATAGCGATGGGTAGCCGACACCGATGATCGTCAGCCACGCGCATAGGTTCATCTTTCTCCGGACGGAGAAGACGGGGGGCACGAGCCTCGCGCAGGCACTGGATCCGGTGTTGGGGGAGGGGGATCTGACGCCGCGCAAAGGGCGACCCGCTTGGGCGCGCTATTCGCCGATCCACCACGGGGCGCTGATGCGTCAGATCCCGGATGTGTTTGGCCTGCATCCGCACGCGACCGCGGCCCAGGTGCGCCGCGTCATCGGCGCCAAGACCTTCGACAGCTATTTTAAGTTTGCGGTCGAACGGAACCCCTGGGACCGGCAGGTCTCGCTCTACACGCACCGGGCGTGGAAAAAGGGCAAGGGGCCCGAGGATTTTGACCGCGACATGCGCTCCAGGCTGTACCGCAACACCGAGTACTGCCGGCTGAACAACTGGGCCAACTATGCCATCGGCGAGACCCTGGTGGCGGACCGGGTGCTCGACTATGCGCGGCTGGACACGGCACTCCCGGCGCTTTTGTCCGAGCTCGGATTGCCGCCGGTCTCGCTGCCTCGGGCGCGGGCCTACAATCCGGACCGCCCCCATTATGCGACCTATTACACCGAGGCCACGCACGCGTTGATTGCGCGCTGGTATCGGCGTGAAATCAAGGCCTTCGACTACCACTTTGAGACTGCACCCGAAGAACCCGTCACCGCGGGAGAGGCCGCCCGGCCCGCCGCCTGAGCACGAAGAGGGGAAACGACATGGCCGTTCTGGTCGACGAGAACACCAAAGTGATCTGCCAGGGCCTGACGGGCTCCCAGGGCACCTTCCACACCGAGCAGGCCATTGCCTATGGCACCAATATGGTGGGCGGCGTGACCCCGGGCAAAGGCGGATCGGAGCATATCGGCCTGCCCGTCTTCGACACGGTGCACGATGCGGTCGCCGGGACTGGCGCCAATGCCAGCGTGATCTACGTGCCCCCGCCCTTTGCGGCCGACGCCATAGCCGAGGCGCTGGATGCCGAGATCCCGCTGATCGTCTGCATCACCGAGGGCATCCCCGTGATGGACATGATGAAGGTCAAGCGCATGCTTCAGGGCTCGAGCTCGGTGCTGATCGGGCCGAACTGTCCCGGTGTCATCACGCCCGATGCGTGCAAGATCGGGATCATGCCGGGGCACATCCATCGGCGCGGCTCGGTGGGTGTCGTCTCGCGCTCGGGCACGCTGACCTATGAGGCGGTGAAGCAGACCTCGGATGTGGGCCTTGGCCAGTCGACATGCATCGGCATCGGCGGCGACCCGATCAAGGGCACCGAGCACATTGATGCGCTCGAGATGTTCCTGGGCGACCCGGAGACCGAGAGCATCATCATGATCGGCGAGATCGGCGGCTCGGCCGAGGAGGACGCAGCGCAGTTCATCGCGGATGAACGCAAAAAGGGCCGCAGCAAACCTATCGCCGGCTTCATCGCTGGGCGCACCGCGCCGCCGGGCCGGCGCATGGGCCATGCGGGCGCCATCATCTCGGGCGGCAAGGGCGGTGCCGAGGACAAGATCGAGGCGATGCGCTCGGCCGGCATCGTTGTGGCCGACAGTCCCGCGGGCCTCGGC
>JBCCZI010000016.1:0-45153 GCA_039187815.1 Pseudomonadota bacterium
ATGGGGCAAAGGATCGAGCAGATCGGGGTCGGGAAAACCAGCCAGGGTCTCTGAGCCAAGCAGCTCGGCGGAGAGATATGGACCCGATCCGCTGATCGCCATAGCGGCCCGCGGCGCCTGTCACGCCGCACACAGAGGCCTATAGAAGACCGCACTCGATCACGCGCCACGAAAGGAAAAGAGCTCTTGCACCACGGGCGGCAACCATAGAAGAACCATCGCCTCACTCGTTTCGTCATACTCGTCCGGCCAGGTCGGTTCATACTTTACCGCCCGGTACGGGATCAGGGAGCAAGGTCAATTCTCTCATAGCTTGATATCCGTCCCTTCAGCGAGCAGGGCGGGCTTTCTGATCATGGTTTGTTAACGCTATGTGCGCACTCTGTTCGGCATCGGAACGAGGGCCATCGTGCGTGGATTGTCGGCAGAAAGCCAAGGGACGGACGGGAAAGCATGGCGCGGGTGCGGAGGCGTCGGCGCATGATCGCGCTTGACCGGGTGTCCAAACGCTACCGCACCGATGGGCGGCCCAAAACTGTGCTCGACGACGTCTCGGTCCTGTTCGAGCCTGGCCATTCCTATGCTCTGCTGGGCGTCAACGGGGCCGGGAAATCCACAACCCTGCGCGTGATCTCGGGCATTGAGTTGCCCAACGAGGGTCGTGTGCACCGCTCGCGTCGGATCTCGTGGCCGCTTGGCTTCGCCTCGGGATTCCATCCAATGATGACCGGTGGCGAGAATGTACATTTCGTCGCGCGGGTCTATGGCGAGGAGCCCGCCCGCATTGCGCGTTTTGTGCAGGAGTTCGCGGAGATCGGCGACTATATGCGCCGCCCGGTACGGACCTATTCCTCCGGCATGATGGCGCGGCTGGCCTTCGGGCTCTCCATGGCGATCGAGTTCGACTGCTATCTGATCGACGAGATCACGGCGGTTGGCGATGCCCGCTTCCAGGCCCGTTGCCAACAGGCGTTCGATGCGCGACGCGCCCGGGCTGATCTGATCGTCGTCAGCCATTCGATGGAGACGGTGTCGGCACTCTGCACCCGCGGGGTCGTCTTGGTCGAAGGCAAGCTCTTGTTCTATCCGGACGTCGACCAGGCGATCCGCGCCTATCTTAGGCTAAACCGTTGAGTGCGGACGGCGTCATCACGCAATCGAGCGGTGCGGAGGCCATCCGTGCGCGCATCGCCGAGGGGCTGAGCGCCCAGGCCGGGCGCCACGCGTTCTCCAACCGTCGGCGGCGCTTTGATATCGGGTTCACCGAACGGCGCCGTATCGCAGCCATGCGGCGCATGGTGCTGCTTGGCTTTTTGATCTTTGTTGCGATCCCCGGGATCCTGGCCGGTGGCTATTTCGGAGGGTTGGCCGATGACCGCTTTGTCTCCGAGACGCGCTTCTTGCTGCGGGTGAATCAAGTGGCGGGCTCCGATCGGTTGGGGCAGGTGACCGGCTTGCCTTCGCTCGAGATGAAGCGGGACACCCAGGTGATCGCGACTTTTCTCGAGAGCGCGGCGCTGGTCGAGGCGCTCGAGGCACGCGCCGGGTTCCGCAGGGCCTATGAGGGGCCGCAGCCCGCGGCGCTCAAGCCCGAGACATGGCTGGCCAATGACTGGGTCGCGCGGCTCGAACCGGACGCCTCGGCCGAGGACGCGCTCGACTATTGGCATGATCGCAGCACCGTCGAGATCGAACTGCCCGCCGGGATCGTTGTGCTGGAGGTGGCAGCCTTTTCTCGCGAAGAGGCTCAGTCTCTCACGGCGGCGTCTCTGGCCGAAGCGGATGCCCTGGTGAACGCACTCAACGCGCGGGTTTGGGCGGAGGCGGTTGAGAAGGCCGAGGCGCTGTTCCGCGATTCGGCCGAGCGGTTGGCGACCGTGCAGGGCCGCCTGGCCGTTGCCCGCAACGAGGCCGGCGTCTTCAGCGCCGAGACCGAGGCGGGGGTACTGTCAGAGCTGGCCGGGGAGACCCGGGCCGAGCTTATCCGCCTTGAACAGGACCGCGCGGCCAAGGCGCGGCATCTCAGCCCGACCTCTGCCCAGATGCAGGCCCTCGATCGTCGGATCGCGGCCTTGCGCGAGCAGCTCACCGCGCTCGGGACCGAGCGCGTTGCCGCGGATCCGGATGGCGAGGCCTTGGCCGATGTCATGGCGCGCTTTTCCGAGATCGAGGTGGAGCAGGAGATCGCCGAACGGCAGTTTCTGGCGGCTGCACAAAAGCTCGAGCAGGTTCGCCGGATCAGCGAAGCCCGGATGCTCTATCTCGATGTTTTTGTTGAACCTACGCGACCCGAGGACGCAATCGAACCACGGCGCGCGCTCGCGTTCACGCTGTGGTTGACGTGCGGGCTTATCGCCTGGGGCATCGCTGTTGGCCTCGGCTCGCTGATGCGCAACCACATGGCCTGAGAGAGCCCATGACCCACGCCATCGCCGCCAGCGCCCGGGTAATCGCCGCCGTGATGCTACGCGACATCCGCACCCGCTTTTTCAACCACGGGCTCGGCTATCTAATCGCAGTCTCCTGGCCGATCGCGCATATCCTGATCCTGCTTGCCTTCTATACGCTGCTCGGCCGTTTTGCGCCCTATGGCGACAGCATCGCGCTGTTCTTCGCGACGGCTCTAGTGCCCTTTATGACTTGGAACTACATGTCGCGCTTCATCATGATGTCTCTGGTCATGAACCGGGCCCTGTTGGCGTTCCCGGCGGTCAAGATCCTCGACATCCTGTTCGGCCGCGCGGTGCTCGAGCTGTTGGCGAGTGCGGCGATGCTGGGCCTGCTGCTGCTGCTCGCCTTTGCCGCCGGGATCGATCCCTGGCCGGCAGATCTTGTCGAGGCCGCCTTCGCTATGGGCGCGGCCCTGGTGCTGGGCCTCGGTTCCGGCATGCTCTCGGCGATAATCGCGATGGTCGTGCCGGGATGGGTGACGATCTATACGTTGATCATTGTGGCCTCGTACATCCTATCGGGCATTCTGTTCGTTCCATCGGCCCTGCCGGCCTGGATCGGCGACTGGTTGGCTTGGATCCCGACGCTCCATTTGGTGGAATGGATGCGCGTCGCCTACTACGAGGGCTATCCTGACCGGTTGCTCGACCGGGAGTATGTGCTGGGCTGGGCGGTCGCCACCCTCTTGGCGGGCCTTGTCGTCGAGCGGGCCATCCGCGGCCGCTTGCTGGGAGGATGACCCCCATGGCTATGAACAGGATCTTCGGCGGCGCCTACACCAATGGCGAGATGCGTCTCCTCGGCGATGATGTGTGGGAGGCGACCAATGTTGACCCACAGATGCTGATCCAGCGCGGGCGGCTCGGTCCGCGCTATGCGGTGGTGGAGATCGAGGCGCTGGACCGCCCGCTCGACGCTGCCGTCTATCTCCGTACGGCGGGCGTGTTCTCCGAGGACCGCCGTGTGGATTTCCCCGAGAGCAGGCGTCTGCTGATCGTCATCGATCTGGCCGAGGGTCCGGCGGCCGAGGGGGTGCGCCTCGACCCGGCCGAGCACTCGGGCACGCGCTTTCGCCTTCGGTTGTTCCGGCGCCGGCATGCCGGGCTCGCGCGGCTGCTGCGTCAACGGCTCGCACGTCAGCCCGGACTTGCTGTGAACCTTATCGGACCCGATCTGGGGCTAGGCCGGCGGGTGGGGCGGCCGCGTCTGCCCAGCATCGGCCGCCCCGGCCTCGCCGAGACGCTCGAGCGGATATGGGAGCTCGCGGCCTTTGAGGCCGGGCGCGATCCCTTACCGCCGCCCCATTGCGTCGAGATCTCGTTCCTCGTCCCCGTCTATAACGCTGATCCCGCCTGGCTCGACGCGCTCTACAGGAGCCTTCGAGATCAAGCAGCGGGGGCCGAGCTCATCCTGGCCGATGACGGATCCACGGACGCGGCCACGGCCTTTTGGCTCGCCAGCCACGACGGCGCGCCCGGGCTTACAATCCTGCGCTCGCCTGTCAATCGCGGCATCGCCCATGCCACCAATCGCGCCCTCGCGGTTGCGCAGGGACGCTGGGTCGGGCTGGTTGACCATGACGACGCGCTCGAGCCTCATGCCGTCGATCGCATTCGCCGCGCCATTCGCGACCGGCCTGACGCGCAGTTTCTGTTCACCGATGAGGTGATCGGCGATGCGGAGATGAAGCCCATCTCGGGGTTTTGGAAGCCGGGCTTCGACCCGGTTCTGCTGTCCGGCGTGAACTATGTGAACCATCTCTCTCTCTATCGCCGCGCACGGCTTGAGGCGATGGGCGGCCTGTGCCGAGGTTTTGATGGCAGCCAGGATTACGAAATGGTGTTGCGCTACACTCGGGGGTTGGCTGCCGAGGAAATCGTGCACATCCCCTATCCCGCCTATCGGTGGCGCCAGCGAGCCGAAAGTGTCTCCCATGCGGACCGAGCCCCTGCGACGGCGCGCGCACGCACGGCGCTCGAGACGCATATGGTGCCCGGCGCCGGCACCGTCCGGGTCGAGCCCGCGCTCTTGCCTGACCTCCATCGTGTGCGCTTTGTCTCGGCGCCCACGCCTATGGTCTCGGTCATCATCCCGAACCGGGACAGCTATGACTTGATCTCGCGGTTGCTCGAGGATCTGGCCGAGCGGACCGACTATCCGTCCTTCGAGGTGATCATCGTCGACAACGGCTCCACCGACCCAAGGGTGCCCGCTCTCTACCGCACAATGGAAGAGCGGCTTGAGCTGCAATACGATATCGCGCCGGCGCCCTTCAATTTCGCAAATATGGTGAACCAAGGGGTCGCGCGCTCGCGTGGCGAGGTACTGCTGCTTCTCAACAACGACATCTCGGTCATCGAGCCCGGTTGGCTCGGCGAGATGGTGGAGTGTCTTGCCTATCCAGGGACCGGCATTGTCGGCGCCCGGCTGCTCTATCCGAACCGGTCGGTCCAGCATGCGGGGGTCGTTCTCGGCCTCGGCGGGTTGGCGGGGCATTGGTACTACAAGGCGACCGAGGATGATCGCGGGGAGATGGGGCGCCTGGCTGTGCGCAATGGGATGACCGCGGTAACGGGGGCCTGTCTCTTGGTGTCACGGGTTTGCTGGGTCGATCTCGGCGGCATGGATGCCGAACGGTTTGCCGTCGCCTATAACGATGTCGACTTCTGTGTGCGGGCGCGACAGGCGGGTTATGGCGTTGTCTGGACGCCCTTTGCCACGTTGTTTCACCATGAGAGCGCCTCGCGCGGGTCGGATCTGGTGGGCGAGAAGGCCCGGCGCTTTCAACGGGAGAAAGAGGCGCTCGACGCCTGCCACGCTACAGCGACATTTCTGGATCCCTGCCTCAGCCCCTGGTACTCACGCTATCAGTCCCGTCCGCGCTTGCTCGTCGGAGAGCATCTGCCCGCACCGCGCAGCTTTCACGGCTTCTCCATCGGCGGCGTGGCGCCTACAGTCGCGCATCCATCCGATGATCGGCAACCGATGCCCAAATCAGTGCAAGGATAGCCCAAGCGGCAGCGAGTGCCAAAAACGCCAACGCGGTGAAGGCGATCCGCTTGGGATAGCGGGACTCGTCCGGCAGCTGTGGCGGATCGAAGACGTTCAGAAAAACCGACTGGCGAGCCCTGTCGATCTCAGCCTCGATCAGACGGGTCTGAGCCAGTCCATAGAGGGTGGCCGCGAAGCGCCGCCGGATCTCCAGTTCTTCAAAGCGCCCCAAGGCGCTTGCGATCGTTCGGTCGGCCTCTCCGCTTGCGGCCAGGCTGTCACGCAACTGGGCGATATCGGCCGTGATCTTCTCGAGCCGGGCCCGGAGGCTGCGCGCCCGGATCGGATCGCCATCGACCATGGCCGAGAGCACACGCATCTGGCTCTCGAGCCGGATGCGCTCGGTTGTGAGGTCTGCCAGCAGGCGGACTGTCTCATCGGCCTCCTGCAGCGGGTTCAGCAGCCGCTCCCGGTCGCGGAACTGTGACAGGGCGTCGATCGTTTCCTGCAAGCGCCGATCGCTCTCCGCCGCCTCGGCCTCAGCCCGGGCGAGCGCATCGGATTTCTGTCGCTCGGACAATGAATTGACGAGAGTTTCGGCGCGACCGAGCATATACCGCGAGAGAATCAGCGCATCCTCGGGCAGATAGGCGCGCACCTGCAGGGTGACGATGCCGGAGGGCCCGTCGATCGCCACCCGCATACGGTCCTGCCAATAGTCGTGGATGTCCTCGGCCGAGGCTTGCGCGGGAAGACGTGACCAGAAATCGGCCTCGGCCCTGCGAAAGAGCGAGACAAGCCCGAGATCCCGCCGCAGATCCTCAAGCAGCGCGCGGCTTTCCAGATAGCTTGCCACCACATGGGTCATTGGCGAGACCGCATCGGCCGACAGCGAGCCTCCGAGGCGGTCGGGCGCGCGGTCGGCATCCTCGAGCGAGAGCGCGCGGGTTTTAAGCTCCCGCACCGTGAAGCGCGCGACCGAGACATACTGATCGCTGGCATGCTTGGCGTAGTAGGTGGCGATCACGGTGACGGGGAAGGCGACCAGCAGAAAGAAACTGATCAATCCCAGCCAGTTGACGCGATAGGCTCGGGTGGGCGGCGGCATTGGCGCGCCGCCGAGGCCGGGCCCGATGACCGGGTCGGTCGGGGTCAGGGTGACATCCGGTTCGGCCGGCACCACAACAAGGCGATCGGCGCTCATGGGCCATTGCTCCGATCTGCCAGGATAGACAAGGCCGGCCCGCCCGGGGCAGCCGGATCATCATGGGCCGTGCGCAAGCGGTCAAAGCCGAGCGCCGTCAGCAGCTCGAACAGCCCTTCCCGCTCCATCCACACATGCGCATCCCTCGGCCCACCGCAAAAGCTCACCTGATGCTCGGAGCCGAGATAGCGCCGCTGGTGGAGGCGAAGCTTGACACCTGCATGCTCCACCACGGCCACCTCGCCAGTGAAGGGTGCGCGCCGCGGATCGTCTTCGACCAGGGCGTCCGCGTCATAGACATGGCTCCACAGGAACAAACGATCGGTCCGCTTTGCGAGATCCACAAGAAGCCGCCCCGGATCAGCCAGGTGATAAAGGATGCCCGAGGCGACGATCAGATCGTACCGGCCCTCGGCCGCGCCGAACCCAAGCGTGATGTCGCCATGGTGAAAGCGGACGCGCTCGAGCCCGAGCAGATTCTTGAGGATGAGGCAGCGCAGAAAGGCCAGACGGTTGGCCTCGACGGCCTCAATGCTGGCAGCCCCCGCGGCGTGCAGCATCGCCGTATGCCCGCCATCGAGCGGTCCGAGCTCGAGCACCCGGGCGCCCGCGATCCCGCCCAGCGTTTGGATCATCCAAGCGATCCGGTCATCTTGGGTGAGCGCTATGGTGCCACCCGACGCGCCAGTCTCCTCCGGCAAGGCCGTGACCCAGCCCGGGACTGCATCGACGGCGTTCTGGGCCGAGGGCGCTGCGTCGACATAGCGGTCGAAGAGCGGGTTTGTCTGGGGCGGCGTCGATGCTCGGAAAAGCGGCATAACCATGCTATCCACCGGCTTTGGGATGGGGGTGCGAAGGAGCGGTATGCAGGCGCTGGAGCGCATCGCGACCCCATGGATGATCCGGCCGCAATCGCCGACCGCGGATCTCTATCTGCTGAACGCCTGTCGGGATTGGGTGGGTCCAGATCGCCCGATTCAGCGGTTGGCGCCGGGGGTCTTCGTCTCGCGTGAGACGCTGTTGGTGCTGCGGCATGCCGGCGGTCTGCAGACTTGGCCCGAGCGGAGGCGGCGGATCTGGCTGATCGATGACGATGTCGAGGCGACGATCGCCGATCCGACCACGCCGATGGGACAGCGGTTGAAACTGCGTCTGTTCGAGCGACGTCATGGGGACAGGCTCTGCCAGGACGAGGCCCGCATCGTGGTGAGCTCGGCGGCCCTGGCAAAGATCCACCCCGGGGCGTGCTTGATCCGTCCGAGCTGGGGGCTGCCGCTGGCCGATTTGGCGCACCAGACCGAGCCGGGTCCGCTGCGCCTGGCCTTTCTCTCCTCGGCGGTCCATCGCGGGGATCTCGCGATGCTGGCACCGGTTCTGCGCGCTGTGCTCGACAGCGGTCGCGCAGAGCTGTTTGTGCCAGCCAATCATGCGCTTGGGCGTTTGCGTGGGCATCCGTTGGTGCGC
The DNA here is from genome assembly GCA_039187815.1 of Pseudomonadota bacterium. Lineage (GTDB taxonomy): Bacteria > Pseudomonadota > Alphaproteobacteria > Rhodobacterales > Rhodobacteraceae > Thermohalobaculum. The sequence continues at coordinate 8,111 of JBCCZI010000016.1, forward strand.
CCTGTCGCCGCCACCTCCTGGCCGGACTGGCGCACCTGGTTGACGCGCCAGCGCATGCACCTGGCGCTCTATCCATTGCGGGATACGGCCGTGAACCGGGCCCGCTCGGCCAACAAGATCATTGAGCATGCGGTCGTCGGGGCTGCGGGGCTCTACTCGGAGAGCTGGCCCGAGGCCTCTCGGATCGCGCGGCGCAACGCCGGTCTGGTGCTGCCGTCCGATCCCGAGGCGTGGCGTGCGGCCATCATGGGCCTGCTTGACGATCCCGAGCGGCGTCTCGCTCTTGCGACCGCAGGCCGCGGTCTGGCCGCCGATCTCACGCATCCGGGTCTGCAGCGGGCGTTCTGGAGACATGCGTTCTCGCTTTCCCCCAAAGATACAAGTTGAGCGTTATCTCTCCCGTTTAGTGTCAATACTCGGTTAACGAGTGCCGACTAAGCCTAGGCTCGAACAGAACGAGCACAAAGGCTGTCCCCATGGCTCAGAAGAGCGCGGCAGGCCAGATTGGCCTGGGTGTCTGGTGCATCCGGCGGAGCCTCCGCTGATGAAGGTGCTGACGGTATTCGGTACGCGGCCCGAAGCGATCAAACTCGCCCCTGTGGTCAAGGCGTTGGAGGCGGCTCCGGACATAGAGAGCCGAATCTGCGTCACCGGTCAGCACCGCGAAATGCTCGATCAGGTGCTCGAGGCCTTCACCCTCAAGCCAGATCACGACCTGGCATTGATGCGCCCAGGCCAGAGCCTGAACGCCCTGGCCGCACGGGCGATCGCGGCGCTCGATCCGGTACTGGAGGTCGAGCGGCCCGACCGCGTGCTGGTCCATGGTGACACCACGACGGCCATGGCGGCAGGCATTGCCGCGTTCCACCGCGCGATCGCCGTCGGCCATGTCGAAGCGGGCTTGCGCACGGGCGATCTCAGCCGGCCCTGGCCCGAGGAGATGAACCGCCGCTGCATCGATGCCTTTGCCGATCAGCTCTATGCGCCGACGCCCGCGGCCCGCGACAATCTGCTAGCCGAGACGCTGGGCCCGCGCCAGATCCTAGTGACCGGCAACACGGTGATTGATGCTCTGATGATGGCGCGCCAGCGGATCGAGGGAGCACCGCCCCCCGAGGTCTTGCGTCCCCTGGCGGCGCGGCTGCGACCCGATGCAAAGATGGTGCTTGTCACCGGCCATCGTCGCGAAAGCTTTGGCCGCGGGTTCGAGGACATTTGTGTGTCGTTGGAACGCCTCGCTGGCCGCGATGATGTTGAGATCGTCTATCCCGTTCACTTGAACCCACAGGTCCAAGAGCCGGTGAACCGCCGTCTCGGCGCGCTCCCGCGGGTTCATCTGATCGAGCCACTCGACTACCTGCCCTTTGTCTGGCTGATGCTGCGGGCGCATCTCTTGCTCACCGACTCAGGCGGTGTGCAGGAGGAAGCGCCGACCCTCGGCAAACCGGTGTTCGTGATGCGCGATGTGACCGAGCGACCCGAGGCCGTCGCCGCAGGCACCGCAGCGCTCGTAGGAACCGATCCCGAGCGCATCACCGGGGCGGTTGCCCGAGTGCTCGACGATCCCGCCGAACATGCCCGTATCGCACAGATCGCCAACCCCTACGGCGACGGCTTTGCTGCGGCTCGGATCGTCGCCGCTATCGCGGGCCAGCCAGCCATCCCTTTCGAGCCGACCCTGCACGCGCCCCAGGCGGAGAGCCCGGGACCGCTCGCCTTGCGCGCCTGACCCCGCGGCCCTTTCGCCCCCCGACAAGTCCCGAGGTTTTGATGTTCCGAAGACGCCCCGCCCCCCCCGAACCGATCTCAGAACCCGCTGCTGAGGAGCTCCAGCACAGCCAAATGGGCCCCTTCGATCCGGCGTGGTATGCGCGCCACCCGGTCGATCCTGAGGCGGATCTCGCTGAGGACTATCGCAGCCGCGGTGCCTGGGCTGCCCGCTCGCCAGCGCCCTTGTTCTCACCGTCCTGGTATCGCGCGGCCTATCCGGATGTCGCCGTGGCGGGGGCCGAACCGCTGGAGCACTACCGCACCCATGGGTGGCGCGAGGGGCGCGATCCCTCACCGCTCTTCTCGACCCGAGCCTGGCTGGATCGGTACCCGGAGCTGTTGGAGGAGGGGACAGATCCCCTCACTCACTACCTGACCCATGGTATGGGGAAAATGGGCCCGCATCCTCGGGTCAAGGCCTTCGATCCCAATGCCTTGGATGTGGGGGTTGTGGTGGTGTTCGATGGCGATATCGGAGCCACTGATCTGGTGCTTTGGTCGCTGGAGTGCGCGCGCGGGGCACTCTCGATGACTGTCTATCTCGTTGATGCCGGGACGAGTGCGCGTAGGGGCGAACTCGACGCTCTGGCGGCCAAACGTCGGTCCGCAGAGCTCGGGATCGAGCGGCAGCATGAGGAGCCGGGGCTCTCGTTTGGACAGTTGGCGAACGCCGGGATCTGGCGCGCCTTGTCCGCAGACCAGCACACGCATATCGCGCTGCTCGAGCAGAGCGTGCTGGTCGCCCCGGGCACGATCGATGCGCTCATTGATCTCTGGGTCCCCTTGGCCGTTCCGGTGCTGAACCTTGCCCTGAACGAACAGGCCGTACCCATCGAGTTCGACATCTACGCGCGCGGTGAGCCGCAGACCCAGGTCGCGGTGCAGGCCGAGAGACGCCGTGCCCTCATTCCCGGCGGTCTCTGCTTTGCCGACCGCGTGGAGCCCGCGCTCGCGCTGTTCCAAGCCGGCGCGCTCGAGACAGCGGGTCTGTTGGATGAGCAGACGGAGGCGGGCCTCGACGCATTGGATCCCTTGATCGCGGGCCTGCGGGATGCAGGGCTCGGCCAACCGGTTGTCGCGCGTCACCTCTATGCCCACAGGCTTGAGCGATCGGCCGCTCTCCCAGCCCCATTTGCAGCGATCGAGCGCGACAGTGGCATGCCTCGCGGCCTGTTGGCCGATGCGGCTGGCGTGCTCGCACTTCAGCGCTCCGCGGCGGCGGACCGCGCCGCCTTGACCGGTTGGAGTGCCGACGCCGACCGTTTGCTCAAGGCCCATGCGGGTCGGGTGTCTGATGCGGAGCGGGCCACGGAGCGTGCGGCTGTGCGCCTCGCCCACCGCCTCGCCCGTTCCGAGCAGGGCGCAGGGGCCACACGGCCTGGTACCGCCCCCTGGGACGAGATCGCGTTTGGCGATCCGTGCACGCCGCCCACGCTCACCGATGCGCCGGGATGGCGTGCCGCCTACCGCGCTCTGTTGCGCGAGGGCCTCGCTGGGCTTGCCGAACGCGAGGTTGCGGGTTTCGGACAGGCTGAAGGTCTGCAGCCCCTTCTGGCCGGGCTCGCGGGCCTGTTCCAGACGGATCCGCCCGTTCTTGTGCTCACCATGGACACGGATCCCGTTACCGGCAATGAAAAAGACGGCTATGTGCAGCGAGTGATCGCGATTGACCGCGCCTTGGCGGGACGATCCCGGATCTATCTCAAGATGGTGGCAACCCGCGCGCGGCGCCCTGCTTTGGTGTGCCTCGAGGCCAATCTCTGGCGGCTCGAGATCGCCCATGGTTGTGCATTGGGCGAGACCCTGCTTGGCGCTGTCTTGCGCCTGGGCGCCCCCGTCTACAGCCAGAGCCTGGTGGGCATCGATCCACCGGTGCTCCGCCGCCTTCTGCCCCAACGTACGGGGGCGCTGATCATGGACATGCACGGCGCGGTTCCAGAAGAGTTCGTGATGTACGGTGATCACTACATGGCGCAGAAATATCGGCGCTATGAGGGTTGGGCGGCCAAGGAAGCTGACATCGTCGTCAGCGTGACCGAAGCGATGGGCGAGCATTTTGCGACCAAGCTCGGCATCGCGCGCGAGCGGATGATCGTCTGCCCGATCTTCTCACAGGGCAGGGATGTGGACGTCGCCGAACGGTCCTATGCAGCACGCCCCCGTGCCATCTACGCGGGTGGCACGCAGCGCTGGCAGATGATCCCTGAGATGGCGCGCTTGGTCGCCGATACCGCTGAGGTCGTCGATTGGGTGCTGCTGACCCCGGATACAAAGGGCATGGGACGCGCGCTCGAGCGAGCAGGGCTCTCTGACCAGACGCTTCTGTCTTTGCGCTCCGCCAGCCAGACCGAGGTCTTCGCGACATATCCGCGCTGTGATTTCGGCCTGCTGTTGCGCGAGGATGATGTGGTCAACCGCGTCGCCTGTCCGACCAAGTTGATCGAGTATCTGCGCTTTGGCGTCGTCCCAGTTATGCACTCGCCGGATGTGGGGGATTTCAACCGCCTTGGCATGCGGTGGGTCGCGGAGGAGGATTTCCGGGCTGGCCGGCTGCCCGATCCCGCGGAGCGCGCCGAGATGGCCCAGGCCAACCATGCCGTCTACCGTAAGCTGACCGAGGCCTCGCGTGCCGGGCTGACCCGCATCGCAGGCGCCGTTGCGGTCAGTGAGCCTATGGTCGAAACCGCGCCCCGTCTAAGGACCTCCGCATGACCTCCAAACTCTCGCCATCGGTTGCCATCGTGGTGCCGTCCTTCGATCGTGGCGGCCTTGAACAGGTGGCGCTCAATCTCTATCGCGGTTATCGAGCGCTCGGTTCCCGCTGCATCGTGCTGGTGGAGCGCAATGAGGCGGGCTACATGCTCGGCCGGCTCGAGCGGCCTGGAGATGGCATCATCCTGAATGGCGACGAGTCGCTGTTTGTCGAAGCCTTGGCGCGCCACGAGATCGATGTCGTTCACTACCACTATTCGACGTTCGGGCTGGCCGCGGCGCGGCGGCTCGGCCTTTTCACGCTCTATACCGTGCACAACGTCTACACTTGGCTCGATGATGCCGGGTTCGCCCATCATGCGGGGCAGATCATGGAGGCAGACCGGGTCGTGGCCGTGTCACGCTTTGTGCGCGACTACTTCTGCCGCCGGGCGCAGGTGCCCATGGACCAGGTGGATGTGATCCCGAACGGCATCGATCTCAGCTGGATTGCAGGCGCCGGGGCCGGGACCTTGCCCGATCTGGATATCCCGGCTGGTCGGTTCGTCTTCGTCCTCCCGGCGAGTTACTTCCCGGTGAAACACCACCCACTGGCGCTGCGCGCAGCCGAGTTGCTGCTCTCCCGACGTAAAGATTTTCATCTGGTCTTTGTCGGCAATGTGGGGGACGAGGGGTACGCCGTTGATGTGGATACACTGGTCGCGGCTTCGCCTGCCAGGACCCATGTCAGCCAGGTGGCCTGCCTCTCCCATGATCAGATGGCGGCGGTGTATCAGCAGCTTGCGGATTGTGTGGTCCTGCCGACGATCCAGGAGGGGTGTTCAAACGTCGTGCTTGAGGCATTGGCCTTTGATCGCTCGTTGATCATCACGGATGTGGGGAATGCGGCCGAGGCGCGGGCCCTCTCGCCCCGGGTGCGTGTGATCGATCGCGCAGAGGAGATTGATGCGCTCACGCCGGATCGCATCGAAGCGCTCAGCCGGACCGGCGATTGCCGAAACTTGCGCGCTTTGGTCGATGCCATGGCCTCGGCCATGACCGTCCGGGGTGGTGACGCCGGAGAAGCTGAGCTTGTGGAGCGGCGCGAGGCGATTGGGCTGAACCGCATGGTCGACGGCTATCATCGCTTGTTCCGCTCGGCTGCCCCGCTTGCCCTTGGAGCGGCGCCTCAGGCGTGGGCCATCCCGGCGGCCAGCCCCTCAAAGACTGCAGAGACGCTGGCATAGACCATCAGATCACATTCGAGGATCGCATCGACTACCGAGATCTCGGCCAGAGCGTCGGCGAGCCATAGGATCTCGTCGCGCGTCTGCGCCGGCGAGGGCACAGCCGTCCCGAACAGCGTCGCCAACGCCGTCTCGAAGTAGCCGCCAACGCATGCCGGAGCCACCACCTCGAATCCGGCGAGCGTCTTCAGCGCCGCCGACACGGCATTGGGTCCACAGAGTTCGCCGGGCACGCGGCACGTCAGTTGCCGGGTGAGCGGGTTGGACAGGGTCGCGGCAATCTCGGGCTCCAAGCGCGTCAGCACCCGGCGCAGACGGCGCATGTCGAACAGATCGACCCCGTCGAGCAGTGTCAGCGCCCCGCGCCAGGCCAATCGTTCGCGGGCCGTGATCCGTTGGTCCACCGCCCCGAACGCCCCGCTGAGGACCGCCAATCGCTCGGCCAACTCCTCATGCGGATCGCGCAGATCCACCACCACACGCGCGCTGCCATCCGCAAGCCCCGCATGAGCCGGCACCCAGACGCGACCGCTGGCATAGACCGACGGCACGGGGCCGGGGACCAGCACTTGGTCCACCGTCTCGGTTCCGAACCGGTCCACGGCCGGATACCAGCCCTGAAACAACCGCTCCATGGCGTGATCGAAGCCAAGACTGGGCGTCAGCCGCGTCTCGAGCCGGAAGACCCGCTGCTGCACGGCGCCTGCCTGACGGCGATAGATCGTCAGCCCGCTGGCCAGATCCCGCAGCTCGAGATCGGGTACCCGGCTGAGATCGCCGACCTCCGTAGGGCCGATGCGAAAACCGCAGCGCCCGGTGCGATGGCGTCCAGCCTCGACCAGGGCGGCGCGCGTCTCGTTCGCCTCACCGCTCCACAACAGGGCTCCAGCGCCCAAGACACACAGTCTCGGCGTCTCGCTCACGCTATCCGGCACCAGATAGCCGACCAACTCATCCCCGTAATCCGCCTCAACGTTGAACAGCATTGTAAGCACCCATTAACCATCCCCTCGTTAGTGTTTGTTCATCACCTGTTGCGGTTTGGTACAAAATTCGTTCCAGACCCATGTTGAGCCTAAACGGTTAATGAATGGGGAACCCATGCCGATAAGATTTGCGATACTTATGGCGGCGACGCTGCTTTCGGCGTGTGCCGGGGTGCCGAGATCCGGGCCGCTGACGGCCGACGTGCTAGAGGAGGCGAAGGGCGGTGCCGAGGGCCCGCTGACCTTTGCCCTGATCGCGACCGATGGGGCCGTGGTGCAGCGGCTGCGCACCAGCCAGCCGCGCGCGGATCTCTCGGCCCTTGCATCGGGACCTGCGGTCTATGGCCGGCGTTTGCGCACCGGTGACCAAGTCCGCGTGATGTTGTTCGAGGCGACGGGCGGTGGGCTGTTCGGCGCGGGGCCCGACGCGGGCGCCGGTGTGCGCGAGCTGCCGGTTCAAACGGTCTCCTCGGCGGGCACGCTGCGCATTCCCTACGGCGGCGATGTTCGGGTGCGCGGCCTGTCGCCAGAGGCGGCGGCCCGGCGGATCGAGGCGGCACTGCGTGGCCAAGCGATCGAGCCGCAAGCCGTCGTGAGCCTGATCGAGCAACCCTCGGCTTCGGTCACTGTGCTTGGCGATGCGGTGGCCTCGGGCGGGCGCATCCCGCTGGCAGGCACCGGAGAGCGGGTGCTCGACATGGTCGCAGCCGCCGGTGGCTTGACGAAGCCGATCCATGAGAGCGCCTTGCGGCTCACGCGCTCTGACCAAAGCTCGCGCGTCGGCTTTGGGCATTTACTTGAGAACCCGGCTCAGAACGTGCCGGTTCACCCACGCGATGTGATCTCGGTCGAACATGCGCCCCGGCATTTCTCGATTCTTGGCGCTGTAACCGAGAACGCCAAGGTGACGTTCGATCAGTCCGAGGTAACCTTGGACGAAGCGCTCGGCTTGGCGCGCGGCATCGTCGACACCCAGGCCGATCCGACAGGGGTCTTCGTGGTGCGCTATGAGCCGGCGGGGCTCGCCTCGCAGCTTCCCGGGATCCCGCGCGAACTGATCGCCCGATCGGCGGGGCAGCCGGTGCCCGTCGTCTATCAGCTCGACTTCTCGCGACCATCGGGGCTGCTCCTGGCCAAGCGATTCCCGATCCGCCATCGCGACACGATCTTCGTTGCGAACTCCGAGTACAACTCGGCCGAGAAGATCTTGCGGCTGGTGGCGCTGGCGTTGCAGCCCATTGCGACCGGTGCGGTCGTGGGCAATCTCGCGGTCAACTGAGTAGGTAGAGGTCCGCTCCCGGCGGGAGCCGCCCTTCATTCTGCGGCGATTGACGGGGCTCCGGTCTGTGCGGAGCCCGCATCGCCTCCGAACGCCGCCTGCCAGAAGAGATCTGGGGTCGTCAAGCGCCGCGTGATCTCGGCAATGGCGGCACGTCGACCGGCCGGGTCATAGAACGAGCCGCGCACTTGGAAGGCGCTCGCAAGCACTGCGACCAAATCGTTGCAAAGCGCGGGATCTGGCCATGCGGGCTCTCCCCAAAACTGGTCGAGCCCGCCCTGATGGGTGAGTCCAGGCACGTCATAGATAGCATCGCCAAGGGCGATCACCGGGCATGCGCGGCGCAGCGCCAACAACCCCACGGTGGAGTTCACCGTGATCACCCCTCGGGCCCGTTCAAGCATCGCGTCGAGATTGCCGCCATCGATGCTGTGCACGCGGTCCGCCACGCCAAACCGCTCGGCCAGGCGCTGCGACTGTTTCGGCCAATTCTCCCAGCCATTGTCCATGGGGTGGAGCTTGATGACCAGCCGGACCCCGGCTGCCGCCCGCTCTGCAAAGGATCGCACCACCGCCTCGAGCATCTCGGACAGACAGTCGAACGGCGAGGAGGCGCGGATCTGATAGTCGCTCTGCAATTGCAGCGCGAGCAGGAAGAACGGCCACCGCGTCTCTGCCACAGCGGCATCGATCGTCTCGGCCTGGCGCCGGGCCCTGCCGCCGAAGGCCATCCGGCGCAGCCAGCTGAAATAGTCGAGCAACGGCGGGTAATGCTTGTCGCTCACATACCGGAGAAACCCTACGCGCCCCAAAGCCATGGCCAGATGATAGCTGACCTCGGCCGTTGCTTCCTCGGGAAAGCTATGGCTATAGAGCGGGGTCATATCGGGTCGCATGGCCCCCGCAGCCATTCGCCGAATGCCTTCCGCATCGCGCGGGATATGCGACTGCGCGCCCATGCCCTCGGGCTCCATGGTGAGCCAATCCGGGCGCAGATAGCCGTTTTCGATTGCCCAGGCGCGCACGCCCAACCGCCGAGCAACCCCCAGAGCGGCTACATGATAGGGCAGCCGGTCGGCATAGTAGAGGATGTCGTTGACCCCCTCCTCGCGCACCAATCGCTCGAGCCAGGCGGGCCAGTCCGCCAGCCGACCGCGATAGAGCCGTTGCCCCCGCTGCCGCCAGATCAGCAGATCGCCAAGGTGAAACCCAACATGGATGACCCGGTATCCTGCTTCGCTCAGACCCTGGCCAAGTGCGCGCCAAAACCCACATGGCGGGCCCTGCAACATCAGAATGGTCCGGCTTTGAGGGCGGTCCATCGCGGGCCTCCAGAACGTCTGTGGGAATGGGCGCATTACCGGCCTCTTAACCAGTATTGGTTAACAGTCCCGATATGGCCGATGGCGCACCGCCTCATCTTTCCGACCGGGAAACGGTCCTGTTGCTGCAGGGGCCGGCATCGTGGTTTTTCCTGCGACTCGCACGGGCTTTGCGCCGGCGCGGGGCTCGCGTGGTGCGCGTGCTGCTCTGCCCCGGTGATCGGATCTTTTGGCGCGGCGCCGGCGGTATCGCCTATCGCGGCAGGCCCGAGGATTGGCCTGCCTTTGTCGACCGTCTGCTCCAAGCCCAAGGGGTCAAACACATCGTCTGTCTTGGCGAGGGCCGGCAGTGGCATGCGGAGGCCATTCGGCTCGCCCATCGCCATGGCATCGCCGCCCATGTGGTCGAGCAGGGCTACCTGCGCCCCGGTTGGCTCACAATCGAGAGGGCGACGGCCTCTGGCGAGATGGTCTTCCCGCGCGACCCTTGGCAGATCGCAGCCCTCGCCGAAAGGCGCCGTCCCGTGTCGCAACGCGCGTTTCGCGCGTCGTTCGCCAGTTATGCCCTGATGGATGTGGCCTGGAACCTGGCAAATGTTTTTGCGCGGCGCTTTGGGTATCGGCACTATCGGACGCATGCGCTGGATCCGCCGCTGCGAGAATGGGCGGGCTGGATCGGCAAGGCTTTGGCCGCGCCGGTCCGACGGCGCCGCGACAGGGCCGCCATGGCGCGCGCGATGGCCCACTACGGCCGAGTGTTTGTCTTTCCTCTGCAGCTCGAGACCGATTTTCAGATCCGGCTGCATGGCCCCCCGGGCGGGCTCACCGCGGCGCTGACAACCGTGGTCGAGAGCTTTGCTCGCATGGCGCCGCCCGATGCGCTCCTGGTTGTCAAGCGCCATCCCTTGGACAATGGCTGGGCGCCCTGGCATCGGCAGCTCGCCCAATTGGCCGAGGCCACGGGCGTGGCCGATCGGTGCCTCTACCTGACCTCCGGCGATCTCGACCTGTTGCTGGAACGGAGCGCGGGGGTGGTGACGGTGAACTCCACGGTCGGCCTCACCGCGCTCCGGGCCGCGGTGCCGGTGGCTGTGCTCGGCCGGGCGCTCTATGACATCGCAGGTCTGGTGTACCGGGGCCCGCTCGATAGGTTCTGGGCCGCGCCGCCCCTGCCGGATCGGGTCTTGGTCGAGCAGCTGGTGACAGCGCTCCAAGCGACGATCCAAGTTCCGGGCGGCTTTGATGGCTCGGGCGCTGAGATCGGCGCTGAGGGGGTGGCCGAACGCATCTTGGCCCCGGTTCTCGTTCCCTGATGCGCGTGCTCCTGACAGGAGCCTCGCGGGGCATCGGAGCTGCCATTGCTGAGCGGCTCGCGGCACAGGGCGCCGATCTGGTTCTGATTGCGCGCGATCCCACGCGGCTCGGGGCGGTGGCGGAGCGAGCACGTGCGCTCGGCGCCCGTGTCGAGGCCTCGACTGGGGATGTGACCGACGCCGCTGCGATGGCCGAGACGCTGGCCCGCTGCGATGCCGCGGCGCCGATCGATCTGGTCATCGCCAATGCGGGGCAGAGCACGGGTGCCGGGCCCGGAGGACGGCTTGAGACCGCTGCGGACGCCCGCCGCATGATCTCGGTCAATCTGGTCGGCGCGATCAACACGGTGGCCCCGTTGCTCTTGCCCATGCAGGCCCGCGGTCGGGGGCGGATTGTCCTCATCAGCTCGCTCGCCGCGATCCGGCCCTTGCCATCGATGCCGGCCTATGGGGCGAGTAAGGCGGGACTCCGGGCCTATGGGATCGCTCTGCGCGGCGCCTTGCGCGACAGCGGTGTTGGCGTGACAGTCGTCTGTCCCGGCTTCGTCGCCACGCCCATGTCGGCCCGTCATAAGGGCCGCCGTCCCTTCGAAGTGCCGGTGGATGACGCGGCTGAGCGAATCATTCGCGGCGTTGGCAACGGACGGGCCTTTGTCACCTTCCCATGGCCGCTGGCCGTGATGAGCTGGGTCGACGCGCGCCTGCCGGCTTGGCTCTCGGACCGCCTGGCGCGGGGCTTTGCCGCCGAGATCCGCCCCGAGGACTGACGCTCAAAGCGTGCGCAGAACCGAGGCCGTCGCTTCCACCGCCTGATCGATCATCGCATCCGTGTGGTCGCAGGTCAGGAAGAACCGCAGCCGCGCCGCCCTCTCGGGCACGGCCGGGTGGATTATTGGCAAGGCGTTGATGCCCTGCTCGAATAGCGCGGCAGAGGCGCGAACGGCCCGCAGGCTGTCACCGATCAGCACCGGCGTGATCGCGTGACCCTCGGACAAGCCCGTGTCGAGGCCTGCCGCCTTGGCCGCGGCCAGAAACCGTTGTCCCGCATGCGCCAGCCGCGCTGCGCGCTCGGGTTCGCGCGCGAGCAGGCCGATTGCGCACTCGGCCGTGGCGGCAACGGGGGCCGCGAGCCCCACAGAAAAGACAAAGCCCGGCGCGCGGGCCATCAGATAGTCGATGAGCGCCGCCGAGCCGCAGATATAGCCGCCACAGGCCGCCAGCGTTTTGGAGAGCGTGCCCATCCAGATCTCGACCGATCTGGGATCGACGCCCTGCCCCTCCGCCAATCCGCGTCCCGTGGCGCCAAGGCAGCCGAGCGCATGCGCCTCGTCCACCATCAGCCAGGCGTCGAAACGTGCCTTGATCGCGACCAATCGCTGGAGATCCGGCGTGTCTCCGTCCATGGAGTAAAGCCCCTCGACGGCGATCAGGACATGACGGTGCTGTTTGCGACACCGCTCCAGCGTCGCCTCGATCCAGGCGCAATCATTGTGCGGGGCGACCAGCCGCGTGGCGCCGGACAAACGCGCGCCTTCGACCACCGAGTTGTGAGAATACTGGTCGAGGATGATCAGATCCTTCGGCCCGAGCAGGGCTGCGATTGTCCCCACATTGGTCGCGTGACCCGAGACCATGGCAAGCGCTGCCTCGGTCCCCTGCATGGTGGCCAGGGCAGCATCGAGGCTGCGGTGATAGGGCCGCTCGCCGCCCACAAGGCGGCTTGCCGAGGGCGAGACGCCCCATCGGCGAATGGCCTCGCGGGCCGCCTCGCGCACCTCCTCATGTCGATTCAGGCCGAGATAGTCATAGCTCGCAAAGCTCAGCTGTGCTCTGCCCTCAACCTGGGTCTCTGGGGCCGAAGATCCCTCACCCAGCCGAAAGAAGGGGTGTGACAGCCCCATAGCCTTGAGCGCTGCCTTTTGCATTCGGATTGGCCGATAGTCGGGCAGATCCGCGAAATCGTAGGCCTGAGGGGCATCCTTGGTCCGCGGAGACGGGTCGGGGCGGGCAGGGCTCCTCGCATCCGCTTCGGCGCGAAGTTGCTCGAGCAGAGCGGCATGCCGGGCGGTGTTGGTCATCGGCGAATGCTCCGATCTGTTGCGCCAAGGATCTGCTGGGTCAGATCCGTCGGCATGGCGCCGGCATCGCCTGAGAGATGGGCTCGCATCAGCCGGTCGAGATCGCGTTCGGCGCCGTCCTGAGATCCCGGTTGCGGGGCGCGGATCGCAGGCAGAAGGCGCCGCGCGAAATCGCTCGTGGTCATCTCGCCATCGAGCGCGATTGCCGGCAGCGTGACGCCCAGCCGATCCTCAAGCGCGAGCCTGAGATCGACCGCCATCAAACTGTCGAGGCCGAGATCCAGCAGCGGTCGGTGTGGATCCACCTCGGCCTTGGGTTGGCGCAACACTTCAGCGATCACGGCGCACAGCACGCCGCGCAAATGCGCAACAGCCGCCGTTTCATCCATGTTGGCGATATCCATCGTCCCATCGGGCGCATCCGTGCGGTCTCTTCTGGCATCGACCATTGCACTGAAGAGCGGAGCCGACAGGCCGGGCAGAGCGGCAGCAAGCCTTTGCCAGGGCAGGGTTGCCGCGTAGAGGACCGCTGGTGTCGACGGATCGGCCAGGACGCGGTGAAGCACATCGAGCGCGTCCTGGACCTCCATCAATTCGCCGAGCGCGCCTGCCATGCGTTGGCGAAGCCTGTGATCCCGGGAAAGATATCCGACATCGCCGATGGGCCCCCAGCCGATCATGTTGGCCGGCAAACCGCCCGCCCGACGGCGGCGCGCAATACCGGCCAAAGCCGCATTGGCGGCGGCATAGGCTGCCTGCATTGGGTTGCCGATGGCCGCCGCCACGGATCCGTAGAGCAGGAATTGGCGAACCCCGTGGGCACGGCTGGCATGGTCGAGCGCCTCGGCCCCGACGATCTTCGGATGGAGCACGCGGGCGACAAGCGCATTGTCGCACTCGGCAAGCGGCGCATCCGCAAGCACCATGGCCGCATGAACGACGCCCTCGATCGGCCCGTGCTCGGCCAACCGAGCGAACAGATCGACCATCGCCGCCTGGTCTCCGATGTCCACCGCCTCGGTGCGCAGATCCAGCCCGCGGGCACGCAAGGCCTGCAGCGTGCCCTCGGCCCCGCATGCGGGCTGGCCGGACCGACCGGTCAGCCAGATCCGGCGCACGCCTTGAGCGGCCAGCCATTCGGCCGTGGCGAGCCCGAAGCCGCCGAGCCCCCCCGCGATCAGCCAGGCCCCTTCGCCGAACCGAGCCGGAGCGACGGTTGCCGGGGCGGCCGGCGCCCGAACCACGATCTTGCCCACATGCTCCGCGCTCCGCATGCCGTCCATTGCGGCCTTCGCCTTATTCGATCCGAACACCTGGACGGGCAGCGGGGAGATCCGGCCGCTGTTCAAATCCGCCTCGATCCGCTGAAGCAGGCGCGCGGCGAGAGCGGGGCGCGCGGCCAGCAAACCGTCGGCGTCCACCGCATGATACGAGATGTTGTCCCGCAGCGCGCGAAGGCCGATCCGTCCGTCCGCGAGAATGTCCCGCTTGCCGAGCTCGATGAACCGCCCAAACGGGGCCAGACATCGCAGTGAACGCAGCATCGCATCGCCCGAGAGGCTGTTGAGCACCACATCGACGCCCCGTCCGCCCGTGAGGACGTGGATCTGCTGGGCAAAGTCCAGACTGCGGCTGTCCAAGACCGCCTCCGCCCCCATCGCCTTGACCAGCGCGCGTTTGTCAGGTGCGCCCGCCGTCGCGATCACGCGCGCCCCGCGGGCTTTGGCGATCTGCAGCGCGGCGAGACCCACGCCGCCCGCACCGCCGTGTATGAGGACACTCTCACCCTCGTTGATCTGGGCGACCGTCTCCAGCGCATAGAGCGCGGTGAGAAAGGCCACCGGCAGGCTGGCGGCCACCGGCAAGGAGATCCCATCTGGCAGCGCAACTGCGGCCTCGGCCCGCAGGGTCGTGTGGCTTGCGAACCCTTCGGGTCCGACGGCGGCCACGCGATCGCCGTGCCGAAATCGCGTGCCTGGACCGGCGCGAACGACCGTGCCAGCCATCTCCATTCCCAAAGTTGCCCCGATATATCCGCCCTCGAGCGCTTCGTCAGGCAGCAAGCCGTTCGCCCACATGACGTCGCGAAAGTTGAGGCCCGTTGCGGCCACAGCGATCTCGATTTCGCCTACCTCCGGGGCTCGCCTGGCCGCCGCCTCGGCCGTGAGCAGACCGCCATCACCGCGCCGTGTCAGGCGGAGCACTGAGCGAGCCTGGCCCTCCAACACCGAGGCGGGCGTGAGCTCGGTCGCCCGCAGAAGCCGCGTTGCGTGCAGGCCACCCTGGCACAGATGCAGCTCCCGGTCCTTTGGCGGGTGGGCCAACAGCTGAGCGAGCCGGCACCGTGTCGCTTGAGACCAAGGCTTTGGCGGAAGGGTGAGGAGCCGACAGGCCACCGTGGCGTGCTCGTTTGCGATCGTGCGTACCAGACCCGAAAGGCCGCTGGCCAAAGGGGTTTCGTCTGGACGCTCCGCCCCGGTGCACAGCACCCAGAGCGCCCTCGCGCCTGCGGCAAGCAGATCGCGCATGGCCGCTGCGGTTTGGGCAAGGTGATCGGCAGTCTTGGCGCTGTCCGCGGCGATCAGAAGTGCGAGCTCTTCCGGTGCCGCAAGGGGCAGGGGGCCGGCGAGACCGCTCGACGGACAGGCACGCTCGATCGTGGCCACAAGCTCTGTCTGGGCGGCATCCGTTGGGGCCGCGTCGGCGGTCGCCGGGACCCCGCCCGCAAGCCCGGCCAGCAACACCGTGCCCCCGGGCGTCTCACGTGTCTCCGAGATCCGAAGCGGGGCCGGGCAAATGGCGAGACCTGTGGAGTCGAACTCGTGCGGATGGTCGGGATCGGCGAGGGCCGTAGCCAACCTGGCGAGAAGGCTGGGCGCTCTCTCGACTGCCAGGATCGTCCCGTTTGGCGAGAGTCGGTCGGCAATCCAGGCGGGCACCGGCTTGCCCGAGGAGCCGATCACCATATCGACGGCACCAGTGGCGGGGGCATCGGCGCCCTCGGAGATGACCGTTAGGTCGCTCAGGTGGCGGGACGGCGCGAGACGGCGGGCGATTTTGGCAGCTGGCTCGTCCAGGGCGAACACATTGAACCGACCTTTGGCAGGCCAGGCTTTTGCGATCGCCGTAGCGGTATCGGTCAGGGCCTCGCAAAGCGCTGTTTGCACGGGATCAGCGTCGACCAGGCCGGGCAAAGTCTGCGGCATGCCTTCGCGCAAGGCCTGCATGAGCGCGGTCTCCAAGGAAAGCGCTTGGCGCAGCCGAGGCGCAGTCTCCGGGGCAACGGCCAGCAGCGCGTCGATCAGCGAGGCCTTATCTGGCGGATCGGTCTGATCATCCGCGACGAGCTGGCAAAGCATCTGCGCCAGGCCATGGGCGGGGGCCGAGGGATCGCCTGCGACGCAGTTGATCTCATCCTCGCAGCGGCGTTGGACCTCCAGGACCGCATCGCGACAGAGCGCATCGATCAGCAGATCCGCATCCGTCTGCCGGTGCGCTCGCGCGTCCTTGCCCGCCGCAGACAGCGATGGTGCGTCGGCGACCGGGTCGAGCGGCACCAATGCCTCGCGCAGCAGGACTGGCTGGGGCCGGCGAGGTCGTGAAATTCGGGTCAGCCGAAGGCCTTGTACAACCAGGACCGGCACGCCGTCCGGCCCACGCAACACCATGTTCGCGGTCACGCCGCCCGGCTTTGCGTCAGTAAGGTGAAGATCGGCGTCAGAGGTGGTTTCAATTGGTCCGAGGCGGCGGAGCATCCCGACCCGACTTGGCAGCAGCAGATCCCCGGCCAGAGTCTCTGAGGGCAGGGCCGACCGGATCAGCGGCTGCAGAGCCTGGACCGCGGCATCTAGCGCGGTGATGGCCGCCTCGTGAGCCGGTGTTCCCGCCGCGGGCGCTGCGAGCGACACGCGCGCGACGCGCGCGCCGTCGGGTCCACCATCGCCCTCGATCACGCGGGTGACGCGACGGAAGCTCGGGCCATAGCTCAGCCCATCGGCGGTGAGCGCGGCATAAAGGTCGGCATCTCCCGTCACCTGGCCGCTATCTTTTTGCAGAGGGGGCGGCAAATCCGGCAACGCGGCCGCCATCCGCAGCCGCGCCTCGGCATGCACGGTCCAAGCCTCGGCTGCGGGAGCGCTGCTCTCAATCACCATGTGATCGCCGGATCGCTCATGGCGTGTGCGCAGGCGCCGTGCATCGTCGTCTCCGAGGCTGAGCGCCGTCTCAATCCGGAACTCCGCAATCTCCAAGCGATTGTCCTGGTCAAGCTCTTGCGCCGCCTCGAGCATGGCGCAGAGAAAGGCGGCGGCCGGCATCACGGCGGTCCCCGCAACCCGATGATCGCCGAGCCAGGGCAGGAGCGCGGGGTCCGCCAAGCTCTCCCAATGGGCGCTGCCTGGCGCGCGGGTGCCCAGCACCGGATGGCTGGCCGTCTGCGACTCGGTGAGCTTATGATGGCTGAGATCCCAGCCATAGCGCGGCAGGTCGGGGACCGATCGCGCCCGTGGTCCGACAAAGGCCGTCATGTCCGTCGTTCCGCCGCAGGCGACCATGCGAGCGACGATCTCGGAGGCCGAGATCTCCGGGTTGCGTGAATCGAGGCTGGGATGCACCGCGACGGGCCGTCCGAGGCCGCTCAGCGTGTCGGCGATATAGGATTTCAGGAGAGGTTTCGGCCCGATTTCGAGGAACAGGCTGAAGCCCTGCTCGGCCAGGCATTCAACGGCGGGGCGGAAGCGCACTGGCTCCCGAAGATTGCGCCACCAAAAGCCGATATTCATGGTTTCGGTGCCGATGATCCGCCCTTCGGTCGAGGCGGCAAATGGGATGTCCGATCGTTGCGGCGTCAGCCCGTCGATCGCCGCGTGAAACGCCTGGCGCAAGGGATCGAGCGCACCGCTGTGGAAGGGGTACTCCACTGGCAGGCGCCGAGCGGCGATGCGCTTGCGCCGGGCAAAGGCCTGGAACGCCTCTAGGGCCTCGTCGGGGCCCGAGAGGGTGCAGCTCCGCGGGCTGTTCTCGCCCGATATCGAGAGACCGCCGATGTCCGCCTCGGCAAGGGCCTCGTCGAGGGCGTCCGCACCGCAGAGAACCGCCATCATGCCGCCCGTTCCGCGCTGAGGGCCGAGCAGCGGTGCTCGCGTCGCAATCAGCTGCACGGCATCCTCGAGGCCGAGCCCCCCCGCAGCCCAGGCTGCCGCAATCTCTCCGACCGAGTGCCCGATCGTCGCGCCGGCGCGCAGGCCGCGGGCGGCGAGAGCCTCGACCAAGGCTACCTGCAGCGCAAAGAGGCGTGGCTGATCGCGAATGGGATCCGGCGCGGTGTCAGGCTCGATCTTGGGTTCGAGCCCCGGATCGCGGGCCCGGAACAAGGCGGCGACATGGTCATAGGCCGCGCGAAATCGGTCGTCGGCCCCGTAGAGCGCTGCGCCCATGGCATCGTGATTGGCGCCGTTGCCGCAAAAGGCGAAGACCACGTCGTGGCGCCCGCCCGGGTGGCGATCGGTGACCAGCCGGTCCGCCGACAGCGCATCCGTCCCGCCCGTTGGGTCCAAGGCAACCGCGATATGCGAAAGGCGCGCGCGGCGATGGGCGGCCGCATTGGCCCGTGCGGCGGCAAACGGCTTCTCCGCCAGGGCGCGGCGCCAAGCCGACACCCCCTTCTTGAGCGCGGATCCGCTGTTCGCGGACAGGATCAGCGCCCTGGCTTCGGCGGGCTCGGGGTTTGCCATAGGGGGAGCCGGCCGCAGCACGGCGCAGGCATTTGCCCCGCCAAAGCCAAAGGAGTTGATGATGGCGCACCGGTCTTCAGCGGCGGGCAGCACCGTCGGCTCGGCCGCCACGCGCAGATTTAGCGCGGCCCAATCGATCGCCGGTGTTGGGCGCTCGCAGCCAATCGAGGGGGGCAGGCAGCCATGGCGTAGCGCGAGCACCGCCTTCAGCAGCCCCGCCAGTCCCGAGGCTGGCTCGAGATGACCAATGTTTGGCTTGGCCGAACCGATCGGGAGCGGTTGACAGCGCCCAGTGCCGAGGGCCGATCCGATGGCCTCTGCCTCCTGCGGATCGCCGACGGGCGTGCCGGTGCCATGGGCCTCGACAAAGGCGACCGCTTCGGGTGTGGCCCTGGCACGAGCGAGTGTCTCGCGGATCAGGCTCGCCTGGCGCGCGCTGACTGGCTTGGTGAGGCCGCCGGCCCGGCCGGTGGCATTGGTGGCGGTTGCCGCCAGGATCCCCCGGATGCGGTCGCCCTCGGCCTCGGCGGCCTCGGCACGCCCAAGAATCAGCGCCACCGCGCCTTCGCCCCGCACATAGCCGTCTGCGTCAGCATCGAAGGCGCGCAGCCGGCCGGTGGGCGAGAGCATGCCCGCCCGGCTGAACCCGATGAAGGGATAGGGAGACAGCAAGGCGTGCACGCCGCCGACCACGGCCCAGTCGATCTCCCCGCTGTCGAGGGCCCTCATGGCCTGATCAAGCGCTACCAGCGAGGAGGAACAGGCCGTGTCGACCGTGAAACTCGGGCCGCCGAGATCGAACGCATGGGCGATCCGATTGGCCACAATGCTGAGCGTGTTGCCGGTCATGAACGAGGCATCGATGCGCTCGGGCTGGCCCAGGAAGCCGTGCGCATGATCTGAGGCCGAGCATCCCACATAGGTGCCGACGAGGCCCGCCTGGCGACGCTCGGGCGTCAGCCCCGCGTCCTCGAGCGCCTCGAAGACGGTCATCAACAGCAGCCGTTGTTGGGGGTCCATCTGAACCGCTTCGCGCGGCGAAAGACCGAAGAACCCGGGGTCGAAGCTGTAGATCCCTTCGACCAGGGCCGCCGCATCGGTATAGCTGCGCCCGGCTTGGCGCGGGTTCGGGTGCAGAAAGCGGGCCGGATCCCAACGCGCGCCGTCCATTGGGGCGATGGCCGAGCGTCCCTCGATCAAAAGGCGCCAAAAGGCATCCGGTCCCGAGGCGCCAGGAAGCCGACAGGCATGGCCGAGTATAGCGATGGGGGTCTGTTTGCGGATGGCCCGATCACGCGGCGGTCTTGGCTGAAGTCCAGCGTCGTCCATGTACGGCACCCTGCCGCGCGCTCCCTGCCCGGCGACCGCGCCATTGTCTCACCATCCCTTCCCGGCCAGCGGGAAGACGGGCGACCGGCCTTCTGGCAGGCGGTGCCGCGACGGAACACCGTTCCCCCGCCTCGGCCAACACTGCCGAGCCGGTTAACCATCTCGGGGCTTGGTTAACATCCGCTGAATGGATGGGCCGTCCGCCCTTTGGCCAAGACGCTTGCCATCGCGCAGCATCTGACAACCGCAGATAGAAGTCGGGCTGCCGAATTCTCGCCGCTTTTTGCCCGCATGGTCTGAGATGATGGGGAGGGGAACGCATGCCACGACTGGGACAAAAAGCGTCCATGGATCCGGTGTCGGGCCCCGTGCGCATGGCCGTCATCCTTTGTGCCATTGGGGCGATCGGCTGTCTTGGCGGTGCGTGGCTGACTGGGGCGCTCGACGGTTCGCTGACGGTGGCTGGTCTGGTCCTGGCCTTGTGGGCCAATTTGCTGAGCTTGGTTCTGCTGTTCCGTCGTCGCCGCGACTAAGGGTCTGGGAGTCGCTGATGGGCGATGATGCGACGGCTGCGGTCGTGTTGCGCGCCGAGAGCCATGCGAATTCGCTCCATCGCATCAGAACGCCAGTTGCGCTCGAACACCGAGGACCAATCCGCCATGTTGATGCTGCGCTGCCCCTATTGTGGAGCCGACTGCGCTGAAACCGAACTTGCGCCCGGCGGGGAGGCGCACCTGACGCGCCGTGGTCCCGGATCCGGCGACGCCGATTTAGCCAGCTATCTCTTTCAGCGCGAGAACCCAAAAGGGGTGCATTTCGAGCGCTGGCGGCATGTTTATGGCTGCGGCAAGTGGTTTCACGCGGCTCGTTGCACGGTGACGCTCGAGGTCTTTGGCACCTATTCGGCTCAGACCCTCGAGCCGCCCCCCGAGATCATCGAGCGCATCCGCGAGCGCCGTCCTGATTGGGAGGGCTGAGCGATGGGGTTCAGGCTCGAGAACGGCGGGCGGCTGATCGACCGCGATGAGGCCCTTGGCTTTCGCTTCAACGGCCAGGAGCTGCGCGGCCATCCTGGGGACACGCTGGCCTCGGCGCTGATGGCCAACGGGCGGAGGCTGGTGGGCCGATCCTTCAAATACCATCGCCCGCGGGGCATTCTCGCGAGCGGCGCCGAGGAGCCGAACGCTTTGGTCGGCCTCGGCAGCGGTGCGCGCTTCGAGCCGAACCAGCGCGCGACGACCACCGAGCTTTTCGATGGCCTCGAAGCCAAGAGCCAGAACCATTGGCCCTCGCTTGAGCGCGATGTCGGCGCCCTGAATGCGGCTGTCGCCGGCGTCGCGCCTGTCTTCTCCGCGGGATTTTACTACAAGACGTTCTTGGCGCCCCGCGTCGCATGGAAGCATCTGTTCGAGCCGATCATCCGCCAGGCAGCTGGGCTCGGCCAGGCACCGACCGAGCCCGATCCCGACACCTATGAGCACTTCCACACCCACACAGATGTTCTGGTCATTGGTGGCGGTCCGGCCGGGCTGATGGCGGCGCGGCGCGCGGCCGAGGCCGGTGCGCAGGTCCTTCTGATCGAGCAGACACCGCATTTCGGCGGCCGCGCCTTGGTCGAGGACGAGACTAAAATCGACGGCATGTCGGCCCCGGATTGGGCCGCGCGCGAGACTGCGGCCCTGGCAGCGATGCCCTCGGTCACGATGCGCGCCCGCACCATGGGGGCGGGGCTCTATGATCATGGCTATGCGATGCTCTATGAGCGTGTGGCCGATCATCGCCCCGACGCGCCCGACGCGCCGCGGCACCGCCTTTGGCGCGTGCGCGCCGGCCAGGTTATCGTCGCAACTGGCGCGATCGAACGCCCTCTGACCTGTGCCAACAACGATCTGCCCGGCGTGATGCTCGCCTCGGCGGTGCGCGACTATCTGCGTCTTTATGGCGTCTGCCCTGGTGAGCGCTTTGTCATAGTTGCGAACAACGACGATGCTTATCGCACCGCCATCGCCTTGCAGGCGGCCGGGGCCGTGGTGCGGGCCGTCTTGGATGTGCGGAGCGCCGCGACGGGCGCGCTGGCCGACCAGGTGCGCGCGTTGCAGATCCCTGTGCTTGAGGGACATGGGGTGGCCAAGATCCGCGGCGGCAAAGACGTCGAGGCGGTCGAGACGGTCCGGCTCGCCGCCAATGGCACGCGCGCGGGTGGAGGCGAGGCGCTCTATGTTGACAGCGTCGCGCTCTCGGGCGGTTGGTCGCCGGTGGTGCATCTCTACAGCCATTGCGGCGGCAAGCTGCTGTGGGACGACAAAGCGCTGATGTTCCGCCCCGCCCCCGAGCGTGGTGCGCCGATCGGTCCCGACGGCGGCGTCAACACGCGCTGCTGCGGGGCGTCGAATGGGGCGATGGCGACGGGCGCGTGCTTGGCCGATGCGGCCCGTGCCGGGGCCGAGGCCGTCGCCGCGATGGGCCTCACGGCCCCTGACGCAGCCCTGCCAGCGGTCGACGAACCGGCCGAACAACCCATCGAGCCCCACTGGTTCACGCCCTCTCGCGACAAATATGCTCACGGCACCAAACACTTCGTCGATTTCCAGAACGATGTGACCGCGGCTGATGTGCGCCTTGCGGCGCGCGAGGGCTATGAGAGCGTCGAGCACACCAAGCGCTATACCACGCTCGGCATGGCGACGGACCAGGGCAAGACGTCGAATATCAACGGCCTTGCGCTCTTGGCCGAGGCGCTCGACAAACCGATCCCCGAGGTTGGAACCACCACCTTCCGCCCGCCCTACACGCCGATCTCGATGGGGGCGATCGCCGGATCGGCCAAGGGGCCGCTCTTCAAGGCGATCCGCCAGACGCCCATGCATGCCTGGCACGCCGAGCATGGCGCCGATTTCGAGCCGGTGGGCGATTGGTTCCGCCCCTATTGCTATCTCCGTCCGGGCGAGGACCGCTATGCCGCCGTCACGCGCGAAGTGCTGAACGCGCGCCAGCGGGTCGGCGTGCTCGACGCCTCGACCCTGGGCAAGATCGTGGTGCAGGGGCCCGATGCGCCGAAGTTCCTCGATCTGATCTACACCAACACGATGTCGAGCCTGAAGGTGGGGCGCTGTCGCTATGGCCTGATGTGCACCGAGAACGGGTTCCTCTTCGACGACGGCGTCGTGGTGCGCACGGGGCCCGACAGTTATCTCTGCCACACCACCTCGGGCGGGGCCGACCGGGTCGCCGCGCATCTCGAGGAATGGCTGCAGACCGAGTGGTGGGACTTTGCAGTTCACACGGCCAATGTCACGGACCAATGGGTGCAGATCGCGGTCGCTGGCCCCGAGGCGAGGGCGCTGCTGACGGCCGCGAGCACGGATATCGACCTCTCGGCCGCGGCGCTGCCCTTTATGTCCTATGTCGAGGGGCACATTGCCGGCGCACCAGTGCGGCTCTTCCGCATCTCGTTCTCGGGTGAGCTGGCCTTCGAGATTGCGACCCCCGCCTCACATGGCCCGGCGCTGTGGCAGGCTCTGCTCAGCGCCGGTCAGCCAATGGGCGTCATGCCTTACGGAACCGAGGCGCTCCATGTCATGCGGGCCGAGAAAGGTTTTATCATGATCGGGGACGAGACCGACGGGACCGTCACGCCGCAGGATCTCGGTCTGCATTGGGCGGTATCCAAGAAAAAGACCGACTTTATCGGCAAGCGGGCGCAGGAGCGCATCGACCTCACCCGCCCGGATCGCAAGCAGCTGGTGGGCTTGTTTACCACCGAGCCCCGGCAGGTTCTGCCGGACGGCGCCCATGCGGTCGTCGAGACCCGCGAGCGGGGCAAGCCGATGACCACGATCGGGCATGTGACCTCGACCTACTTCTCGCCGACCCTAAACCGATCCATCGCCATGGCGCTGATCGAAGGCGGTGCGGGACGGATGGGTGAGGAGCTGAAGTTCCCGCTCGAGGATGGCTCGATCATGCGAGCGACCGTCGTCGACCCGGTGTTCTACGACAAGGAGGGCGCGCGCAATGTCTGAGGCGGTCTCTGCCCTTGGCGGGCGCGTGGCCGAGCCGCGCCCGGGGCTTGCCATCCGCGACATGGGTCTGCGCGGCCAGATCACGCTCAAGGCCGATCTGACCGAGCCCGCCGTGGCAACGGCTGTGGAGACCGTGGCGCACGTGCCGCTGCCCTCCAAGCTCAGCGCGGCCTTTGCCGAGGATGGCCGCGGGGCCGTTTGGATGGCCGCCGACGAGATGCTGATCTTTGTCCCAAAGGCCGAGGTCTCCGCGGCGCTCGAGGCTCTCGAGGCGGCGTTGGCCGATTTGCATCACATGGCGCTGGATGTCTCGGATGCGCGTGCCGTCCTGCGCCTCAGCGGACGCCCAGTGGCCGAGGTCTTAGCCAAGGGTGCGCCGGTCGATCTGCGGGCCTCGGCCTTCCCGGTCGGGCGGGCGCGGCGCACCCATCTGGCAGGGCTCGCCGTGGGGCTCTGGCGCCGCGGCGAGGATGATTGGGACATCGTCTGCTTTCGGTCCTATGCCCACCACCTCTTCGATTGGCTGGTTCGGGTGGGCGGGGAGGGCGCTGCGGTTGATCATCCGCCGATGGGATCCGAGGCGTGAGACCGCCCCTCGGCTAGCCGTCTCCTAACAGAGTTTTGCTGCAGGTGCGAAAACCCGCTTTGCGGTTTTGATGGGTCTCTTTCGACCAGTCTGCCCCCATATTGGGCACACGAAAGGAAACGCGCCGGTCTGGGCCGAAACAGGACAAGACCAGGAGCAGAGACCAATGCAAAGTGATATTGAGATGAACACTGACACCGCCGCCCGCTCGCAGATCGATCCCTATCTGATCGACACCAAGATCCAGGAAGCCCGCCGGCTTCGCGCCGAAGAAATGGCGCGCATGGTCCGTGCCATCGGAGACCTCTTGCGCCGCACGCCGCGGGCCGACAAGCAAAGCGCCCTGTCGCGCGCCTGATCGGCGTCAGGCTGACAGAGGCACAAGGGATTTCTCATCCCAGTGGAGGCGAACGCTGCTCTCCCAGTCGATCGCCTCTTCCAATGCCCGGATCCGGTTCGTGCGTGCGACGCGCAGAACGGCGCCGTCCCCCAGCCGGACGTGATAAATCGACATGTCGCCGAGATAGGCGATCTCGTCCACCTGACCGTAGAGCGTGTTGGGAGCGGGATCCGCCTGGGCATCGCCCCGCTCGATCCCGATCTTTTCGGGCCGCAGTGCGAGCGACAAAGCGGACCCGTCCGTGAGCCCGCGCCCTGCACCAAGCTCGGCCGTCCCGCCATGCCCGAGTGCGATGCGCCCGGCCGCGCCATCGACGACCCGTCCCTCGAGGATGTTCACGTCCCCGATGAACTCGGCCACATAGCGGCTGGCCGGGGTTTCATAGACCGCGTGCGGCTCGCCCACCTGGGCGATGCGGCCCTCGTCCATCACGGCGAGCCGGGTGGAGACGGTCATCGCCTCCTCCTGATCGTGCGTGACGATCACAAAGGTGAGGCCAAGGCTCTCCTGGATGTTCACGAGCTCGAACTGCGTTGCCTCGCGCAGCTTACGGTCGAGGGCGCCTAGCGGCTCGTCGAGCAGGATCAGCTTTGGCTTTTTGGCCAGGGCGCGGGCCAGCGCCACCCGCTGGCGCTGACCGCCCGAGAGCTGGTCCGGCTTGCGCCGCGCCAATTTCTCGAGCTTGACGAGACCCAGCATCTCCTCGACGCGACGCTTGATCTCGGCCCGGGCCATGCCCTCCATCTCGAGACCGAACGCGATGTTCTTCTCAACTGACATATGCGGGAACAGCGCATAGGATTGGAACATCATGTTCACGGGCCGCTCATGCGGCGGGATCGCGGTCAGGTCCTCGCCGTCCAGCAGGATCTGGCCTTCGTCGGGTGTCTCGAAGCCCGCCAACATCCGCAGCAGCGTGGTCTTTCCACAGCCCGACGGTCCCAGCAGGGCAAAGAACTCGCCCGCATGAATGTCGAGCGAGACATCATTGACCGCCGTCGTTGTGCCAAAGCGCTTCACGATCCGCGAGAGCGACAGATACGGCTTGGCCCCGGGATCCTCCCAGGGCTTCAGCTTGCTTGGCGAGGCCACCCGTGCTGCCTCAGGAGCCGGTCTTGATGCGGGTCCAGAGCCGGGTCACGGTCCGCTGCACCCTCGGCGGATAGGGCGTCGTCACATAGAGGTTCGCCACCGCCTCGGCGGGCGGATAGATCGCCGGATCGCCGATCACATCCTCGTTCAACAGCGGCTGCGAGGTTTTGTTGCCATTGGCGTAGTAGACATAGTTCGACGCCTTGGCGATCACCTCGGGCCGCATGATGTAGTCGAGGAACACGTGCGCGTTCGCTTTGTTCGGGGCATCGGACGGGATCGCCATCTGGTCGAACCACATCAGCGCGCCCTCTTTGGGAATCGCATACTCGACAGTCACGCCGTTGTCGGCCTCGGCCGCGCGGTCGCGTGCCTGCAGAACATCGCCCGACCAGCCGACGGCTAGGCAGATATCGCCGTTGGCCAACGCATCGATATAGGCCGAGGAGTGGAACTGCTGGACGTTCGGGCGGATGCTCTCGAGCAGCGCGCCGGCCTTCTCGATCTCGTCCGGATCGTGGCTGTCGCCGTCAAGGCCGAGATAGTTGAGCGCGGCCGGGATCAGCTCGGCGGGGGCATCCAAGATGTGCACGCCGCAGTCCTCGAACTTGGCGAGCATCTCGGGTTTGAAGATCACGTCCCAGCTGTCGATCGTGTCGGTGCCAAGTCGCGCTTGCACCGCCTCGACATTGTAGCCGAGACCAGTGGTGCCCCACATGTAGTTGATCGAATACGCATTGCCCGGGTCGTATTTGGCGGTGACCGAGGCGATGTCCTCCCACATGTGCTGCAGGTTCGACAGCTTGGACTTGTCCAGCTTCTCGAACACGCCGGCCTGGATCTGGCGCTGCATGAACGTGCCTGTGGGGACCACCACATCATAGCCCGACCCGCCGGCCAGCATCTTGGTCTCGAGCAGCTCGTTGCTGTCGAAGACGTCATAGACGACCTTGATCCCAGTCTCAGCCTCGAACTCGGCCAGGACCTCTTCGTCGATGTAGTCGGACCAGTTGTAGACGTTGACGACTTTGTCTTGTGCCAGCGCGGCGCCGGCCATGAGCGCAGCAGCTGCGGTCCCGATCAGGATCTTGCGCATCGGATACTCCCTGTTCACCCGAGTGTCTTGTCATGCGGGGCCGCACGGGCCACCGATCCAATCAAGCCTAGCCTCGCCTGTGAAGGCCGAAAAGCCTAAAACCGACGCCTTGGTTAACGCCCAGTCCAAAGAGGCCAGACCCGGTATTCGCGACCAAATCTGTCGGTCTCGATTGAGATCCTCTCGGCCGCCTCTGCTCCCATGGTGCGCGATATGCGGAGGCTCGGCCCATGGACTACCGTCAGCTCATCACTCTCGACCGGTATGCGATCGATCGCCCGGGGCCGGACCTCACCCGCGCCATCGTGGCGGCCCGTGCGGATCTCGCCCATGACGGTTGCGCTGTGCTGCGAGGGTTCCTGAGCGCCGAGGGCATCGCCGCGCTCGCTGCCGAGGCGGATGTAACGGCCGTGCATGCCCATCGCTCGTTCAACCGGACCAACGCCTATTTCACGCAGGACGATCCGAGCCTGCCCGCGCGCCACCCAAAACGGCAGTTCTTCGACCGCTCGAACGCCTTTGTGCCGGCGGACAATTTCCCCGATGAGGGACCGCTGCGTCAGGTCTTCAACGCGCCGGGTTTCGACGATTTCGTGCGCGCATGCCTCGAGGAGCGGGACTTCTATCGCTACGCCGACCCTCTGGCCGATGCGATCGTGAATGTCGCCGAGGCGGGCCCGGGCTTTCCCTGGCATTTCGACACCAACAACTTCACCGTGACGCTCGCCATCCAAAATGCGGAGGCTGGGGGCGCGTTCGAATACGCCCCTGCCATCCGGGACGGCGTGGGGAACGAGAACTTCGACGCGGTGGCGCAGGTGCTTGAGGGGACCTCGGACCGGGTCACGACCTTGCACTTGAAGCCGGGGGATCTGCAGCTCTTTCGCGGCCGCTACAGCCTCCACCGGGTTGCGCCGCTTGAGGGATCGCGGCCGCGCTATGTGGCGATCCTTTCTTATGTGGATAAGCCGGACATGGTCGCAACGCCCGAGCGGGCCCGGCAGCTCTATGGCCGCGTGCTCCCGGTGCATCTCGAGCGGGCGGGCCTGCGCTCGGACAGCCTGATCGACTAGCCCCGGGCGCTGCCCTCAGCTTGCTCCGGGTGGTACCAGCACGAATTTGCCGACATGCTGCTTGGTCATGAACGCCTTTTGCGCCTCAACGATCTGCGCGAGCGGATAGACCGCGGCGATGACCGGGCGGATCTCATCGCGTTCGATATAGGAGACGAGGTTCGGGAACACTGGCTCGTCCCAAGCCGTGCAGCCGATCAGGCTGATGTCATTGAGATACATGTCGCGCATGTCGAGCGCCACCACTGGCCCCGCAATTGCGCCCGAGGAGACATAGCGTCCGCCCCGCTTCAGTGCCTTGAGCAGCCGAGGAAACCCTTCGCCCGCCACATTGTCGACGACCACGCTGATCGCATTTTCGCCAAGGACGGTCGCCGGATCGTCGCTCCGCTCGAGCACGGTCTGAGCGCCGAGCGCGCGCACCGCCTCAAACTTTGAGCGCCCGGCCACAGCCGTGACCTCGGCCCCGCGCCGCCGCGCCAGTTGCACCGTCGCCGAGCCCACGCCTCCGGACGCGCCGGTCACCAGCACATGGTCCGATGGGCCGACCCCGGCTCGGTGCAGCATGTTCTCGGCGGTGCCGTAGGCGCAAGGGATCGCGGCCAGCGCTTCGTTTGTCCAGTCGCACTGGACGGCAAAGACCTCACCCGCTGGCACGGTGACGAACTCGGCAAAGGCTCCGTCGAAGTCCGAGGCCATCCAGATGTTCTCCATCGAGCCAAACCCTTCGGGCCGCATGCAGGCCCGCACGATCACCCGCTTGCCCATCAGCGCGGGCTCGGTATCTGTGCCGAGCGCTACGACCTCGCCGCAACAATCGGTGCCCTGGATGAAGGGAAAGGGCGTCCTCTTGTTCCAGCCGCCATCGGATTTCTGCTCGGCGTCCTGGGACTGGGCATCGGCTGTATCGTCCGTGCTGCCGGTAACGCTTGAGGAGTACCAGCCGAGGCGCGTGTTGATTTCGGTGTTGTTGACCCCTGCCGCCAAGACCCTGAGCAGCACATGGCCCGGTTCCGGCACCGGGCGCGGCACCCGGCGATAGTTGAGCTTGTCATAATCGCCATTGCCGGTGGTGACCACGGCCCACATGGTCTGCTCGCTTTCCTCGTGGTTGAACCGGTCCATCGCGTTCCTCCTGCGCTCTTAGTCATGCGATATCCCATCCCCACCGCCTTGGCGAGGATCGCCGTGGTCCGCCCGACCCAGGCCTCTCATGGATGGTGTTCACGGGGTCTGGAGTTCTGCTCTGTTCGCGGCCCGGTACGCCCGTTCTGCGAGATCGTTCGAGAGCCCCAGGGCCGTCTCAAACGCCGTCGCAGCGAGCGCTCATCTGCCTGCACGGGCCAGCAGGTGAGCGGGCGTCGCGTGCCAGGGCTAGTAGCCTCGCCGCAGCGTGTCCGGGATCGCGTCCAGCAGCGCAAGACCCCGGTCCGGACCCTCAATCTCGGCCTCGACAGCGGCTCAACCGGTCATGGCGCCGACCGTCGGGCTGATCTATACGAGGCCTTGATAGAGGCTCCGCAACTCTGCCCAATCGGTTTGTCCGGACTGCCGCCGCGCCATGTGGACGGCTTGGATCGAGGCCTCCAGCTGGAATCGCCCGAGGCTGAGATACCGCTGGGCATTGCGGAGCGCCTAGCCCGCATCGGACAGGGTCTTGGCATGCCGCAGCGCCGGATCCTGCGCCCGCAAGGGCACAAGCGTGCCATCCGCGGATAGGCGCGCCGGCCTTCGGCTTTCGGTGTAGAGGATGAGCGCGACGAGGCCATGAGCCTCCGCCGCCTCGGGCAGCGCTGCAAGATCGCACCGATCAGCCAAAGTGCCTCGCCCGCCAGGTTCGACGCCTTCTGATCTCCGGACCCCAGACCGTTCGCCCCGATGGCACAGGCGGCATAGATCGAGGCCAAAATGTCGTCAAGCCGCGCCGGGTACTCGTCCTCGGCATCGGGCAGGTCGAGCGAAATGCCCGGCTGGTCGATCTTGGCCTTGGCCCGGGTTAGCCGTTGCGCGATCATCCCCGGCGAGACGAGGTATATCGAGGCGATCCGCTCCGCATCAGGCCCGAGCACCGTTTGCAGCATCAAGGGCGTCCTCAGCCGCGCATCGATCGAGGGGTGGACGCAGGCGAACGTCAGCCTGACGCGCGGGTCGAGCTTCGGGGACGGAGAGGGAGGCTATGCATCGAGCATCTCAAACTCTGTTCTATAGGTGCGCGCGCGTGCGCGCGATCGTGCAGCGTCGACCGCCTTGTTCCGCGCCGTCTTGAGTAACCAACCCTCCGGGTTGTCGGGCATGCCGGTCTTGGGCCAGGGGTCCAACGCTCGGGTCAGCGCATCGGCCAAGGCTTCTTCTGTCGAGGCGAGGCTGCCTAGGCGCAAGGCCAGCGATGCGACAAGCCGGCCATAGGACAGCCGCGCGCCGGCTTGATCGCGCGCGCTGCGTCACTGATGCTCGCATCACGACCGGCCGGATTTCGACCGCACCGTGCGCTGCGGCCGGACTCCGGGCCGCCGATTTCAATGCCTCATCAAGATCGGGCACGTCGATGATGTAGAAGCCGCCGAACTGCTCCTTTGTGTCGGCATATAGGCCGTCATGGATCTCTTGCACGCCGCTGGCGGCGCGGATGGTGGTGGCCAGATGCGAGGGATACAGCGCCTCGCCGCCCACAAGGACGCTGGCATCGATCAGCGCCTTCGTGTAGACACACCGAAGTTCCCCATTGTTGGACTTGGCGATGGCGTCGCTTGTGCTGTCCGGCAGGGATTTGACATAGTTCAACAGCATGTCCTTCATGCCGTTACTCTCCCTCTTGGATTGGACCGTCCCGTTTACCTGCGTGATCTGGCCTCTGCTGCGTTCACGCTTGGCCGGTGGGCGGGATGTGGAGACCACGACCGGTTTCCAGATACGATTTCAGCGAGGACAGGAAGCTAACCCTGTTGCCCCGATGCCAAATGGCGCGCAGTCGGTCTGCGTCAGCTCCACCTTGGTTGCCTGTCCCTCGTCGGACAGCCCGAAGATCAAACGCGAGTGGATGGTCTTCGCGTCGATCCAGGCGGGCTCGAAGCCGAATTCTATCCACATGCCCTGCTCGCGCGAGACCAGCGGCTGGCGGATGAGGCTCGCCCCATCGGCAGGGCTTCTGAGCTCATGCACGCTCCTCGGCAAGGGCGCCACGCGCATGCAAGTGGGGTGGAACCCTTCGATCATTGTTGGATTGGTCAGCGCATCCCAAACGACGCCTTGGGCCTCGCGCGCAAGGGTAACGGAGCGAGTGTCGACAGACATCGGTGTGTTGCCTTCGATGGGACGGAGATTACTGGAACCAGGCCATCGGAGACAGCGAGGCGGTGGAGCAGGCGGCGGCATCGTGTGGCAGGGTCATGGTCTCTCTCCTCGATTGGCGACGAAACCTTGGTGGCTCTACCGAATTGACGCTCGGGAAGGGCGCCATTTTTTACAAACCGCAGATCTTTTTTTGGGCCAGCCCCAGGCCACAACCACATGACGTGCCGATGGTCGTCGCCTCGGCAATTGCAATTGACCTCATGCCACCCAAATTCAGACGCAAGGTCCGCGTAATTTCGATTCCATCGCAACCACAGTTGAGCGGCTTTAGATGACCGAGACCATTGGCGGCTACCAGATTGTCCGACTGATCGGCAGCGGTGCAATGGGCAAGGTCTATCTTGCCCGGGATCCGCATATCGACCGCCCCGTGGCTCTCAAGACGATCAACGACGATCTTCTGCGCGGCGAGCGCCGAGAAGACTACCTTGAGCGTTTCGCGCGGGAGGGGCGTGCGGTCGGGCGGTGTACCCACGCCAACATCGTCCAAGTCTACCATTACTTCGAGGTGGATGGCCGGCCCCATATCGTGATGGAATTCGTTGAAGGGCCGGCCTTCGATCAGGTGCTCAAGACCCGCGAGGCCTTGCCCGAGCCAGCGGAGGCAATGGACTTTGGGCTCGCGCTGCTCGACGGGCTCGCCCATGCGCACGGGCACCAGATCGTGCACCGAGACATCAAGCCGGCCAATATCCTGCTGGGGCGCGGGGGACCAAAGATCACGGATTTCGGGATTGCCCGGATCCTCGATGCGGAAGCCACCGAGATCGTCGAGATCGGCACGCTCGCCTATATGGCGCCCGAGCAGATCATGGCGCTGCCCGAGATCGATGGCCGCGCGGATCTCTACTCGGCCGGCGTCGTGTTGTTCGAACACATGACAGGCCGGCGCCCGTTTGTGGCAGCGAACACCGCCGAGCTACGCTCGCAGGTGTGCTTTGGCCCGCGACCCTTGGCGCAGGACTTGCCGCGGCCGATCGCGCGCGTGTTGCAGCAGGCGCTCGCGGCGGAGCGCGAGGAGCGCTACCAGACAGCCGAGGACTTTGCCGAGGCGCTGCGCGAAGCGGTCGAGACGCCCGCGCGTGTCGATCCCCCGACCCGGCCAGTGACCGAGACGACAACGGTCCCGCTCCCACAACCGCCTGCGCGGCCGACGAAAGAAGCAGCGGATACGCCCAAGAGCGGGCCTATCGAAACTGTGGCCGAGGACATTCCGGCAGCGCTCCGCATTCCGATGACTCAGATCATCGACGAACAGACGCGGTCACGCATCGTGGAGAGCCTCCGCAGCGCCGTCCCGCGCCATACCGAGAAGATCGTGGCGAACATCCTGACCAAGGCGTACAGCGTGGGTGAGATGATCGAGCTGCTCTCGAAATATGCCGAGCGCAGTTCGCAGAGCAGCCAGATCGAGAGGGCGCTCACCCGCATCGCGGCAGATGCCCGGCTCGCACACAAACAGGCCGAGCGCGTTCAGCGCGATATCCCGCAGGAGGCGCGCGACATGGCCAAGCGCTATCTCGCCCGCAGCATGGGCGGACGGGCGCCAATCATTGTCCGGCGCATCGCGGACCAGTCCCGCGGGCTTGCCGACTTCCACACGACGGTGGCGGGCTATCTAACGGACCGCAACGATCGAGCACGGTATCTCAGCGAGGCGGAGCAGGGCGGCTGAACTGGTTTGGCCCGCAGCTGCCCCTCCATGGTGCCGCCATGCTCGGCATCACGGGGCGAGCAGATCTGCCGCAACATCGTCCACATAGCCTGATGGGCATCTTCCGCTGCGCTGCTGGTACCGGTAGATCGCAACCCGGGTATTGGTGCCGAGCACTCCATCGATCGTGCCGCGAAAGATGCCCTCGTCGCGCAGCCTGATCTGGAGGCGGCGCACCCTGACATCGCTGCGCTCGAGCGCGAGACTGTCTTCGACCAACAGGCCCACCAGCACCTCCTCTCCATCGCAAACCGAGACTGTGTCCGGCTCGGGCACAGGCGCTGGCACCGTGTCCGATGCCGGCGGGTCCACGGTCTGGGGAGCGGGTGGCTCGGGATCGGGAGGCGGCACCGCCTGCTCGTCATCGCCATCGAGATTGATGACGATCACCGCCACCAGCAGCAGAGTCGGCACCAGGATCCAGAGATAGCCCTTCTGCATCAGTCGGAGATTTCTCGCGCGACGCCCGCCCAACTGTCGCTCTGCAGCGTGTGCAGCAGCTCCATACCCTCGTTGAACGACATCTCGGTGCTGAGGATCTTGAAGTAGGGCACCTGTCGGATCATTCGCGGGACGAAATCGCTCGCCTCGCTTGCGACGATCAGCAGGATCCGGTTGGGAAAGCAAGCATAGCAGAAGCCGACCTCGAGCAAGAGCTGGTGGGTCATCTGGTCGAGATACTCGGTTTCGTCTTCCAGCGAGGAGGTCACATCATAGTCATAGTCGGTGAACAGAAAGATCGCTGCATCGCATTTGCGAATGTCCTGGAACAGCATCGAGAAGGTGTTTTCCTGTTCTAGCATCAGCGGCTGGGTTCCGTCGAACGGGGTATTACCGGATGCCTCGATCACCTTCGCGATCTTGTCGCGAAAGCGCGGGCCGAAATGCGAGGAGATAAAGATGCGCGCTGGTCCGCCGGATTTGGCCGCCTGGCTCTTGGCGCTGCGCAAGCGCTCGGCGCCCGGTTGCACCAAAACCGTCGGCTCGCTTGGCGCGTTCATGCTGCCGAGCCGGTCGGCCATCTCGTTGAGCACCCGCACGACCGCGTCGCGCTCCTCTTTGAACTCCGAGGCATGCCCCATGTCGTCATTGTCATTGAAATCGAAGCGCTTGATCTCGGCGAATCGTGTGCGGAACTCGCCCAGTTCCATCTCCTCGGCGACCGCGGTCACCTGTCCTTTGGCGTCGCGGTATAGGCTGTCGTACTCCTCCGAATAGCCGATCGCGGTGAGGGTCTTGCGGTCGATAACTTTCATCTTCTCGGGATAGATCGACTTAATGCGCAATGCCATCTTTCGCAAAAGATCCGAGTATTGCTTCGCCTTACTCATCATGCGCTCCCTTGAATTACGCCCTTGGCAGGCTGCCTGAATATTAGGCAAGATGGCTAATTTAAAGTCAGTGCCTTTTCCTGATTAATATTTATAGCAAAAGGGGCTTCTGATTGCTACAGTGAACGGGGTTTGATTTGGCCTTTGCCTTTGCCCGACAGCCGCGCGGTGGCGGACCTGGTCGGTTGGCCCATTGGGTCTTTTGGTGCGCGAAAGAAGGGGTGGCGAATGTCCGAAGAAGTCATTCTTCAATCTATTATCGGCGGCATTGTTTTTATTTCAGCAG
Organism: Pseudomonadota bacterium; assembly: GCA_039187815.1. Classification (GTDB taxonomy): domain Bacteria; phylum Pseudomonadota; class Alphaproteobacteria; order Rhodobacterales; family Rhodobacteraceae; genus Thermohalobaculum. The sequence continues at coordinate 42,809 of JBCCZI010000016.1, forward strand.
TTCTGGTTCTAGTCATGCAGCCGGGCTTTATGTTGCTGGAATCCGGCGTCATGTCGAGCCGCAACGTGCTCAACAACATCTTCAAGAACATCGCCGACCTCTGCATCGTTGCCACGGGATTCATCTTCTTTGGGTTCGATATCATCGACGGTTCGAGCCCACTGACGCCCTTTTTGGAGTCGCTCGGCGGGCTTATCACCCCGAGGATCCCGGAACCGGGCGATCCGACTGCGGTCTCGGCGACTGCTGAGATCGGTATTTTCTTCCAGGCGGTGTTTGCCGCGACGGCCGTCACAATCTGCTCGGGCTCGGTCAGCGGGCGCATCCTTCCGCTGCCCTACCTTATTTTCAGCTTTGTCTTTGGCAGCCTGATCTATCCTTCGATCGCCTTCCATGTCTGGAACCCAAGCGGCGCGCTCTACGGCGTGTTCATCGATTTCGCCGGCTCGATGATCGTGCACGGGGTCGGCGGCTTTGCCGGACTGGCCGGAGCGATGATACTAGGGCCACGGCTTGGTCGCTGCGGCTATTATGGCGGGATCGGGCGCGAGCACGCTGAGATGCTCGCCGCGCGGCACAAGCAGAACAACGTGCCCCTCGCCGCCCTAGGCGTGTTCCTGCTCTGGATCGGCTGGTACGGCTTTAACGGAGGCACGGTGTTTGCCGGTGCCATCGCCGCGGATGGTCTGGCCGCAACCTTCGACACCTTTGGCATCGTGATCATCAACACCACCATCGCGCCCGCGACCGCTGTGATCGCTGTGCTGCTGATCTCGTTCTCGGGAGCACTCGGCGAGCGGATCTACCTGACCAACATCTTGAACGGCATCCTCACGGGGCTCGTCGGCATCACAGCCGCCTGCGACGTGCTAAGCGTCGGGCAATCGGCGGTGGTCGGTGTGATCTCGGGCGTGCTCTATGTCGTTGCGCAAGAGGCTTTGCTCAGGCTGCGCATCGATGATCCGGTCGGAGCCTTTCCCGTCCACGGGGTCGGTGGCGTCGTCGGCGTCCTTGCGGTGGCCTTGGCGGGCGATGGGCTGATCGCGGGTGATGTGCTCGCGACGCAGCTGCAATACGGTCTCTTGATCGCGGCCATCAGCTTTGCCTGCGCCTATGCTTGCTTCTTCATCAGCGGCGTTTTGGGGCTAATGCTGGCGCCGAGCATCTTGGGCGGACGGATGCGCGTCGAAGAGGCAGATGACGGCCCCGAAGCCGCAGGCAGTGTGATCCGGCGCAACATCCGATATGGAGCGAATTTCGAGCGCACCGGGCTCGACCTCGCGGTGCATGGACAGCGCGCCTACAATATCGGGTCGGAGTAAGGCGGATCGCAACGGGTGCGGGGGCCACCGCGCCTCCGGGGCCTCTTGCTCTAGCGGGGGCAGACACCCACCGCTGGTCCCGCGAACCGTCTGCCGTCGACGAGCACCAATACCAAAGGGATCGCGCTTTGGGTTTCTTGGCCCCGAGAGGCGTAAGAATGGCTCGGTACGCGCGCTTGGTCGCGACAGAGCGATCCGTCGCCAAGACCAGTCTGCCGTCACTGGGGTCGCGTTCGATCAAGCCGCGCCAGCCAAGACCGATGCCTGCTCCGTTCTGGATGCTGGCGAGGTACACCATGTAGTTCATGATGCGGTCCGTGGGCTTTTTGGGCTGTGCCGAGTGGCCGGTGCCATCGAGGTTGAGATCCCAGTCATCTGCATTGTCCTGGCTCGACATATGCAGAAGCCTTTGCTGCAGAACCCAGTCGAGCCGCTTGGACGGTGCGCACCGCAACAGGCTCGGTGCGAAGATCGGGACGAGTTCTTCTGCGAAGATCACCGCGGACTCGCAGTGGTCCAAGCCGCTCTGCCCGAACGTGACGACAATGTCCGCATCCTCTATCCTGAAGCCCGTGTTTTGATCTCGGGTGACGATCTGCCCCGGCAGATCGGGACGCAACGCCTGGAACTCCGCGAGCCTCAGCATAAGGTATAGGCCGGTGTATCCGATCGCTGCGTTGACCACAATCGGGGCGGCGTTTTTGTCGGTTAAGAGGTGCTGCATCTTCTCGCGAATGGCATCAAAGCCCGCCGAAACCGCACGTAAGAGGCGCTGGCCCTCCGACGTCAGGGCAAGGTGCGGCTTTGGTGCGCTGGAACAGCCGAACGTCTAAGCGATCTTCCAGCGCGGCAACCTGACGGCTGATCGCGGGTTGCTGGATGTGTACCGCCCGGGGTTTTTGGGGGGCTTATTTTCGGGTGTGGGGGCATGGGCTGGGTGTCTTGCTGGTCGCGCCTGAAGCGGGCTGGGGAGCGGTGGCGGTGGCGCTCGATCGGCCACGGCTGGTTGGAGATCTCCCGGAA
>JBCCZI010000017.1:0-44284 GCA_039187815.1 Pseudomonadota bacterium
ATCCTGGCGACCGCGAGGGTGGTCTTGTCATAGAGCATCGATAGCGGCACGCCGCCGAAGAACGCGAACGCCGCATTATGGCCATCGCAAAAGGCCTCGGCGGTCTCGGCGGGAGAGGCTTTGATGAAAAGGGCGTCCGAGGCCATGGCGCAAGCTCAGGAGGGCGTGCGCGCCTCAGCTGAAGAACCAATCACCAGTTGTGTCTTCGACCAACGTATCGACCAGAGGCGTGCCGGCGATGTTCTCTGGGCTCTCGGCAAAAGCGAGCAGCATATCGGCGCGCGTCACGGCTGGAGTTTGCAGCTGACCCACCCAGAAATCGACACCCGCCTGTTCGCCTTCCCGGTCGAGGACATTTCGGAACAGTTGTTGCACCAGATCGCGATCGGTGAGAAAGCGCGGATCGCCCGGGTCGAGCGCATCGCCAAAGGCTGCCTCGAACTCGGCCGAGCCTAGAAAAGCTTGGGCGAGGGCGCGCTCGGTCAGCCCTGCGCCGCGCTGGTCGATCCAAAAGTTCAGCCCCGGCAGGTCGATGTTGCCGTTGCGGTCGAGACCAGCCTCATAGAGCCGAGCAACCGTCCGCGCTTCGCCGATCGAGAGCCCGGGACCCTGAAGCTCGATGCCACGGATACCATCAAAGGCCAGGGTCTCGCCTTCAGCAAAGCGCCCGCCAAAGGGCTGCTGATCCGGCGGCACGTCCTCGCTTAGCAAGGCCACATCGGCCCCGAGCCCCAGCAGATAGCTCTGATACTCCGCGTTCAGGGAAGGCAGCGGGAAGTCTCCGCCCCGCAAGGTGACGAAGTAATCGAGCGACGGCGCGCCGCCGCCGGGGCTCTGCTGGAACAGATCCAGGAACACGAAGTCTTGCGGTCCTGCTGGCCCGGGAAGAGTGACCAGGATCGTATCGTACTCGTCGAAGTCAATGATCTGGCCAGTCGTCAGGTCACGCACCGTAAAGTCGGGCTGTGTCGGCACGTCGCCTAGGACAAAGCTGTCTGTCTCGGTTGCGATCTCGATCATGCGCTGCCCGCGATAAAAGATCGGCCCGTCACCATCGATATCGAAGGCCTCAAGGAACTGCGCCTCGACCCGGAACAGATCCCCATCGCCGGCAACCGGCGGAGTCGTGGTGGCTGCGGCGAGCGTGACCGTCGCCGTGTCCGTACCACCGCGCCCGTCCGAGATCGTGTAGGTGAAGCTGTCAACGCCCTCAAACCCGGTCTCGCGGGCATAGCGGACAGAGGTGTCAACGCCTGGCACAAATTGGACCGTGCCACGCGCCGGCGCCATCACCGAGAGGATCTCCAGATCGTCGCCATCGGCATCGGTGTCATTGGCAAGCACATCGATGTCGATCAAGCTGGAATCGACGGTAACCGTGTCATCCGCCGCGACCGGGTCGGAGTTCACCGCCCCGCCGCCATCGGAGAAACTGAGCACAGTCGAGAGATCATCGAAGGCAAACTGGGTGAGCACAATCTCGGTCTGGCCAAAGGCGACCACGGTCTCTGGAAAGCCGCTGCCACGCTGGCCGATGGTCACCTCGCTGGCAGCCACGTCCTCGAAAATCACGGTGTCATTGGCCACATCGACGCCCTCTATGCGGATCTCGCGGGTCTCGCCGGCTGCGACACCGGTCAGCGCCGCACGCGAGAGGCGGATCTCGTCCGGACTGTCGTCCACCAAGGGCACACCCGGCGAGATGGTGAACAACGTGATCTCCGGTCCGATATTGCCGACGAACAGGGTGTCGGCCCCGTTGAAGAGGGCAGCGCCTGCGCCAGATGTGCCCGGCTCAGGCGCCGGGTTGAGCACGGTCACAGCGTCGTTGCCCTCGCCCGCAAAGACCTGAGAGGTCTGGCGCGCCGTAATGGTGTCGTTCCCACCTTGTGCATCAATGCGCAGGGCACCGGTCACATCGATCTGATCGGCACCGTTTGTCCCTATGACGACGTCCATACCCACTTCCTCTTCAAGCCACGAACAGTCCTGATTGACTATGTTTAAGCACATAGCGGGCGCGCCGATCCATAGCCGCAGTGAGCGGCGGGCCGCCCAATTTGTCGCAGCCGGAAACAGACTGCTAGAGGACCACAAGAAGTGTTGCGGACCTCGGCGCGCCGACCTTGTATCTAGGCTGAAGCGCTTTGAACGGAGAGGGCGATCATGTTCGACCTAATTGTCAGGAACGCCACGCTGGCGGACGGCCAGACGGGCATCGATGTCGGCTGCAAGGGCGGTCTGGTCGCCGCTGTTGAGAAGGGGATCACGGCCGAGGCCGGTGAGATCATCGATGCGCAGGGGTATCTGTTGTCGCCGCCCTTTGTGGATCCGCACTTCCATATGGACGCGACCCTGTCATTGGGCAAACCGCGCATGAATGTCTCCGGCACCCTGCTCGAAGGCATCGGCCTTTGGGGAGAACTCAAAGAGATCCAGTCGGTGGAGGACATCGCCGAAAGGGCGCTGAGATACTGCGAATTGGCGATCGCGAAAGGGATCGGCGCCATTCGCAGCCATGTTGACACCTGCGATGATGAACTCAAGGGCGTGCGCGCGCTGCTTGATGTCCGAGAGAAGGTCACGGATTGCATCGATCTGCAGCTGGTTGCCTTCCCGCAGGATGGCCTGCTGCGGGCGCCTGGCGCGCTGGCAAACACGATCCGCGCCTTGGACTTGGGCGTCGATCTGGTGGGTGGCATTCCGCATTTCGAGCGCACCATGGCTGATGGTGCCGAAAGCGTCCGCACGTCTTGCGAGCTGGCCGCCGAGCGCGGGCTGATGGTGGACTTGCATTGTGACGAGAGCGATGATCCGCACAGCCGCCATATCGAGACGTTGGCGTTTGAGACCTACCGCCTTGGCCTGCAGGGACGCGTGACCGGGTCGCATCTGACCTCTATGCACGGGATGGACAACTATTACGTCTCAAAGCTCATCCCGCTGATGGTCGAGGCTGGCGTGCATGCCATCCCCAACCCGTCGATCAACATCATGCTTCAGGGGCGCCATGACAGCTATCCAAAGCGCCGAGGGCTGACCCGCGTCCGCGAATTGCGGGATGCGGGCATCACCGTCGGCTTCGGGTCCGACTGTGTGATGGACCCTTGGTACTCCTTGGGCAAAGCCGACATGCTGGACATCGCGTTCATGGGACTGCATGTGGCCCACCTCTCGAGCGTCGAGGACATGGCCTGGTGCTTTGATGCCATCACCCAAAACTCTGCGCGCATCATGGGGCTGGAGGGGTATGGGATCGCCAAGGGCTGCGATGCGAATTTTGTTCTGCTGCAGGCACGGAACAAGGTCGAGGCGGTTCGGCTTAGGGCGCACCGGTTGGCGATTGTCCGGCGCGGCAAGGTGATCGCACGCTCGGAGGAGATCACCCACGGCCTCGCGGTGCTCTCTGGCACCACCGTGAACGAAGCGCGCATTCCATGATCCGCTGCAAGCATATGCAATTGCATTCAAATCGGCCGCCATCGTATTGTTTGCCGCTGGATCAAACCACTTGGATGCTGCAAGACTAAGGCAGCCAGAGAGAAGGGACCGGAACAATTTCTGAGAACAGCTATCAGCCTTTGACAAAAGCCGACATCGACGATGTGCAGCGCGCCTGGGCCCAGTATGTCATCGAGCGTGACGTCGAACGGCTGTTGGAACTCTACGATTTCGGGGCACCGGATGCACCGCTGCTCTTCAAGCCCACCCTGGCAAACGTCATCCGCCTCGATCGCGCAGGAGCCCGGTCCTATTTTGTCGGCGGCGACCCAAGTTTTCCCGACGACACCGGCTTCCTGAACCGCGGTTGGACGCATGTGGCGTTCCAAAGTGCTGCTGGCCCCATCCTAGAGGCCGGAGGGCTCAGCTGCAGAGATATGGGCCACTGCACCTTCATTGACAGCACTGGCGCCCCGACGCGTGCCGACTACACGTTCGTCTACCACAAGCGCGACGGCCGGGTGCTCATTGCCCTGCACCATTCTTCTCTCCCCTGGTCACCCCCAGCCGAGAGTTGAGCGCGCCCTCAGGGCTCGTCAATCGCTGGGGTATCGTCCACGTTCGTCAATGTGGGGACGATGATCACGCGGTTGCCCCGCGCTTCATCGTACCGATGCGCAGTGTCGGCATCGAACTCGATCACGCCCCTCCTTTGCCATCGCCGTGATCCGGTGTCCAAGGCACTTCGCCGCGAAACTGGACGCGCGGCCGGGCGGGACGACCCTCGCGCCAGGCCACATAGGTCCCGGAGGCCAGGATCAACGCCATGCCCGCAAAGGTCCAATCATCGGGCCAGGTGCCCCAGATCGCCAGATCGAACACTGGCACGATCACCAAATAGCTGTATTCAAAGGGCGCGATCCGGCTCGCCTCAGTGCCGCGATAGGCCGCGACCGAGCATAGCATGCCCGCCATATGCGTTGCTGCCGTCGACAGCAGCAGCACTAGCGGCACAAGCCCAATCGGCACCCAAGCAAACAGCAGAAACGGCGCCTCAGCCCGCGTCTCGGGCGCGATCGGCAGAAGCGGAACGAACACGAGCCCCAACAGGCCAATGCCCGAATAGAGCAGGTTGTGCGTGAAGGTCAGTGCAAAGCCGGGCTCAGAGCGGCAACGCCACCGCGTCAGCACCGAGCCGAGCGCATAGCAGACCGCCGCCGCCACCGGCATCAGCGCGGCCGGAGACCATCCCTCAAGTCCTGGACGCACGATCACCAGAACCCCGAGGAATCCGACCACCACAGCTGCGATCCGCCGCGGCCCAATGGGCTCACCGATCAACAGCGCGGCGAACAGCGTGATCAATAGCGGCCCGACAAAAAACGCTGCCGCCGCCTGCGACAGCGTCAGAAAGGGCAGTGCAGCGTAGTAGAATAGATAGGCGCCGCACATAGCCACCGCTCGCAGAACGGGCCAAAGCCAGCGGGACGGGATCAGCGCCTCACCGCCAACCCACCGGACAAAGAGCGCCAAGAGGGCGATAACCGCAGCCGAACGCACCAGCTGCATCTGCCAGATCGAGATTTGATCCGAAACCAGTTTGACCGCGGCGTCCTGTACGGTGAAGGCCAGCATCGCGAGTAGGATCAGCGCGATCGCTCGCAAGCCTCCAGCATCTGCGCCCGCTCCGGGCGGCGGATCGGTTCCAGTTGCGGTCTCAGCGGGGCGTGCCATTGGCGGATCATCGCCCAATCCGGGCCGCTTTGTCGGCTTCACAAGCGACGGGCGATGTCGCTCCGCCGCCGGCTCGGCAGCGGCGCAGGCGATCGGCGGCTGATGCGTGTCACTTGGGCTCCACTGGCCCGAACGGGCGGGACCTGCGCCGCCGTTGAGCCGGCGCCACCAGCGAAATCGCCAAGACCCTAGGGCACCACCGCGCGGCAGCTTCGGGATGCCCCATCGATGATGATCACCGCCGCATCACCCTCGCCGCTCAACGAGGCGCGCTCGGTCGCATACAGAAACCCACTCTCGGCCATGCGCTCCGGCAACAGCACGCCGACTGGGCCAAGCCCCAATACGGTTGCAATACGGCTGGCCGGGTTGAAGACAACGCTGAAGGTCGTGCCCCCCTCGCAGGAATAGGCGCGCTCTGTGGCCGCCAACGGATCCTCGTCATCGCTGGAGCAGGCCGCCAAGGCCAGCAGGCCCACCGAAGCCAACCGCTGCAACCCGTCCTTGCGCCAAAAGCCCAAGCGCCCTCTCGACATCCAATCGCACCCCCACAGCCGGCCGCTGCCGCTGAACACCAACGCAAAGTCGCATTCGGTCCCCCCTTTGGCAAGCGCCTGCGGCCACAAACGCCGCGCCTCAGATGTCCAGGTTCTCGACGCTCAGCGCGTTGTCCTGGATGAACTGACGCCGCGGCTCGACCACATCGCCCATCAGCCGTGTGAAGATCTCATCTGCCTCGGTGCTGGCGTCGATGCGCACCTGCAGCAGCGTGCGCGCCTCCGGATCCAGCGTAGTCTCCCAAAGTTGGTCGGCGTTCATCTCACCGAGGCCCTTGTAACGCTGGAGTTTCACGCCCTTCTCGCCCTCGGCCATCACCGCATCGAGCAGCTCGGAGGGCGCGCGGATCGGCACCACCCGGTCCTTGCGGATCAGCTCGGCGGGGCGGTCATAGACTTCGCGCAGTTCCGAGCCGAGCTGGCCCAGATTGCGCGCCTCGGCCGAGCGCAGTGCAAAGGCGTCGAGCGTGCGCGTCTCGGCCACGCCGCGCACCGTGCGCTCGAACCGGAAGCCGCCCTCTTCGGCCGCGTCGCCCCGCCAGCCGCGCTCGGTCTCGGGCGCCAGCCGGTCGAGCCGGCTCGCGATCGCTGCGGCCGCCTCGGCCGCCGCATTGGGGCGCCCAATCAAGTCGGGGTTGATCGCCCCCTCAATCGCCGCCTGCTCCAGGATAAAGCGGGGATAGGAGGGCGGGAAGAGCGCCAGGATCTGGCGCAGCCGCCGGGCCTGGGTCACCAGCCGCAACAGATCCTGCCCGGCGATCTCAGTCCCGTTGGCAAGCCGCAGCGTCGCCCCTTCGACCCCTTCGCCGATCAGGTAATCGTCCAGCTCGCGCTGATCCTTACAATAGCGTGCCGAGCGCCCGCGCTCGACCTTGTAGAGCGGCGGCTGGGCGATATAGAGATAGCCCCCCTCGATCAGCTCGGGCATCTGGCGATAGAAGAAGGTGAGCAAGAGCGTGCGGATATGCGCCCCGTCCACATCCGCATCGGTCATCAGCACGATCTTATGGTATCGCAGCTTTGAGATGTCGAACTCATCCCGCCCGATCCCGGTGCCGAGAGCCATCACGAGATTGCCGATCTCCTGGCTCGAGAGCATCCGGTCAAAGCGCGCACGCTCGACATTCAGGATCTTGCCTCGCAGCGGCAGTACAGCCTGGTAGTGCCGGTTGCGCCCTTGAGTGGCCGAGCCGCCGGCGCTGTCGCCCTCGACCAGGAAAAGCTCGGTCTTGGCGGCGTCCTTCTCCGAGCAATCCTTCAGCTTGCCCGCCAGATAGTTCACGTCCATCGCCGTCTTGCGCCGGGTGAGCTCGCGCGCCTTGCGGGCCGCCTCGCGGGCCTGGGCCGCCTCGACGATCTTGGCGACCACCATGCGCGCCTCGCTGGGATGCTCCTCAAACCAATGGGCCAGATGCTCGTTCATCAGGCTCTCAACCGCCGGGCGCACCTCGGAGGAAACCAGCTTGTCCTTGGTCTGGCTAGAGAATTTCGGGTCCGGAACCTTGACCGAAAGCACGCACGTTAGCCCCTCGCGCGCATCATCGCCCGAGAGCGTGATCTTCTCCTTCTTCGCGATGCCCGTCGAGGCTGCGAAGTTGTTGACCGTGCGCGTCAGGGCACCACGAAAGCCCGCCAAATGGGTGCCGCCATCTCGCTGGGGGATGTTGTTGGTGAAGACCAGCATCTGCTCGTGATAGCTGTCGTTCCACCACATGGCGGCCTCGACCACTATGCCGTCGCGCTCGCCGCGCACAGTGATCGGATCGGGGATCAGCCCGGTCTTCGAGCGGTCGAGCCAGCGCACAAACGCCTCGACGCCACCCTCATAATGCAGCTCCTGCTCCACCACCTCGGCATGGCGCCGATCGACCAGCAGGATGCGAACGCCGGAGTTCAGGAAGGCGAGCTCTCGCAGCCGATGCTCGAGCGTCTTGAAGCTGTATTCGATGTTCGAAAAGGTGGCTGGGGAGGCGAAAAAGCGGACCTCTGAGCCCGTCTCCGTGCTGTCGCCGATCACCGCCAGCGGCTCGACCGTATAGCCTCCCTCAAAGCGGCATTTGTGCACCTGGCCGCCGCGCCAGATCGTCAGCTCCAGCCAGTCCGAGAGCGCGTTCACCACACTGACGCCGACCCCATGGAGTCCGCCCGAGACCTTGTAGGAATTCTGGTCGAACTTTCCGCCGGCATGGAGCTGGGTCATGATGACTTCGGCGGCCGACATGCCCTCTTCGTGCATCTCGGTGGGGATCCCGCGGCCATTATCGCGCACGCTGACCGATCCGTCCGCGTGCAGCGTCACCCGCACATAATCCGCATGCCCCGCAAGCGCCTCGTCGATCGCATTGTCCACCACCTCATAGACCATGTGGTGAAGCCCCGATCCGTCATCGGTGTCGCCGATGTACATGCCGGGGCGCTTGCGCACCGCCTCGAGCCCCTTCAACACCTTGATGCTGTCGGCGTCGTAGTCGGGCGTGTCCTCGGGCTTTTTCGGCTCCTCGGGGGTCAACTCGTCCTCAGCCATATGCCTGCCTCTGTTATACGCTTGCATTTTACCCTCAGGACAACGGGGATGCCAGCCTTGCGCACGTTCGGAGGTGATTGGGTCTCTGGCCAAAGTCGGACCGCTCGGCTAGCAGAACCGGAAAGACTAGGGGGAGGCCCATGCAAACGTATCGGATCGCTGCCATTCCGGGCGATGGCATTGGTGCCGAGGTCATCGCCGCAGGCTGCGAGGTTCTCGAGGCGCTGGCCCAGCGAGAGAGCCGCTTTGCCCTGGCCGTCGACCAGTTCGACTGGGGCGGCGAGCACTATCTGCGCCATGGCCGCATGATGCCAGAGGATGGGCGCGAGCGGATCCGCGACCATGACGCCATCCTGTTCGGCTCGGCCGGGCATCCGGAGATCCCGGATCACGTCACCCTCTGGGGCCTGCGCCTAGCGATCTGCCAGCCCTTCGACCAATACGCCAATGTGCGCCCGACCCGGATGCTGCCGGGCATCACCTCGCCCTTGCGCGGGGTGACGGGGCCCGAGCTCGACTGGGTCATCGTGCGCGAGAACTCCGAAGGAGAGTATGCGGGCGTCGGCGGCCGCGCACACCAGGACTCGCCGCTCGAGGTTGCAACCGATGTGGCCATGTTCACCCGCGCCGGCGTCGAGCGGATCATGCGATTTGCCTTTGGCCTCGCCCGCTCGCGCCCGCGCAAGCATCTGACGGTGGTGACCAAGTCCAACGCCCAGCGTCATGCCATGGTGATGTGGGACGAGATCGCTGCCGCCGTGGCCGTCGAGTTTCCGGATGTAGCCTGGGACAAGATGCTGGTGGATGCCATGACCATGCGCATGGTGATACGCCCCGAGAGCATCGACACGGTGGTGGCCACCAATCTGCACGCCGACATCCTCTCGGACCTGGCGGCGGCGCTGTCGGGTTCGCTCGGGATCGCGCCCACGGCCAATCTCAATCCCGAGCGCAGCTTCCCCTCGATGTTCGAGCCCATCCACGGCTCGGCCTTCGACATCATGGGCCAGGGGATCGCCAACCCCATCGGGACATTTTGGTCCTCGGTCTTGCTGCTCGAGCATCTGGGCGAGCCCGCCGCCGCCCAACGCTTGATGCGCGCGGTCGAAGCCGTGACAGCAAACCCAGCGCTGCACACCCCGGATCTCGGCGGCCAAGCGACCACCCGCGAGGTGACCGACGCCGTGATCGACGCGCTCCGCAGCGCCAACGACTGAGTCTCGGCTCAGGCGGGCGTCAGCACCGAGCCATCGGCCCCTTCGCTGACCGCAACCCGCAGGGCTCCCGGGCCCAGCGCTTCGAACAACTCGGGCCCCGTGCCGGTCATCCAGGCCTGCGCGCCGAGCGCCGCAATCTCTCCATAAAGCGCCGCCCGCCGATCCGCATCCAGATGAGCCGCGACCTCGTCGAGCAGCAGCACCGGCGTCGCCCCCGTCGCCTCGGCCAAAGCACGCGCATTGGCCAGACAAAGCGAGATCAGGAGCGCCTTCTGCTCCCCCGTCGAGCAGGCCCGCGCCGCCATTCCTTTTGCCGCGTAGACAGCTTCTAGATCAGACAGATGCGGCCCCGCCAGTGTACGCCCCGCTGCCCGGTCTGCAGGCCTCCCACGAGCCAGCCGTTCAGCCAGTTCCGCCGCCTGCTCGGCCTCGGCCTGATCCAGAGCGGCCCCTGCCGCCATCGCTTCTGCCATCGCCGTGTCAGGCTCACCGGCCAGCGTCAACTCGGCCACCGGAAAGGCACTTCCCGCGGCTGCTTGGGCCTCAACCAACGCCGCCACAGCCTCGGCGCGCCCTCGGGCGATCCGCGCGCCAGCTCGTGCCAGTTGCGCCTCGAGCCCGTCCATCCAAGCTGGATCCGCGTGAGGTTCGCGCAACAACCGGTTGCGCTCCCGCATGGCCCGCTCATAAGCGACCGAGACCTCGCCATGATCGGGCCGAAACCCCAACACCGCGCGGTCCAGAAACCGCCGCCGCCCGGATGCTCCGTCGAGCCAAAGTCGATCCATCACCGGCGTCAACCATACCATGCGAATGCGCCTGCCAAGCTCCGTCTGGCTGGCCGGCTTGCCATCTATCTCGACCCTGCGTCCTCCTTCGGACCCCTCGGCGCCGGTCATCACCTCGAACCCGTCGGTACCCGCCACCAGCCCAGCTCGCACGCGCCAGCCGCCCGCCACGGGCATCCGCGCAAACTCCCCTGCCTGAGCGCGGCGCAAACCCCTGCCCGGCACCAGCAGTGACACCGCCTCGAGCAGATTGGTCTTGCCAGCCCCATTCAGCCCATGGAGCGCGACCGACCGCCCCTCCGCCTCCAGCGCCGCCGCTGCATAGGAGCGAAACCGGCCCAAACGGACCTCAGAAACACCCAGCCGGATCATCAGTACGCACCGCCCGGGTCGGGCGCCGGGACGGGGGTGGGTAGGCGGGAGCCCCCTCCCCGGCGCCCGGCCCGATCACACCCGCATCGGCATGACGACATAGATGGCCGAGCGGTCATCGCCCTCGCGCACCAGCGTCGGATCGCCTGCGTCCCGAAACAGAAACACCGCGTTCTCCTTGTCGATCTGCCCGGCGATCTCCAACAGATAGCGCGCATTGAACCCGATCTCGAGCGCCCCGTGTGGATAGGCCACGATCAACTCCTCGGTGGCCGAGCCGGCCTCCGGCGCCGTCACCGACAGCACCAACCGATCCTCGTCCAGGCTCAGCTTCACCGTGCGCGAGCGCTCCTGGCTGACCGTCGAGACGCGGTCGACCGAGGAAGCGAACGCTTTTGCCTCGACCTCCATCGCATGCGGATTGTCCACCGGGATCACCCGCGCATAATCCGGGAAGGCGCCATCGATGACCTTCGAGGTCAGCGTCAGACCCCCTACGACAAAGCGGATTTTCGTCTCCGAGACCGACACCGCCACAGCACCGTCTCCGTCCTCGAGCATCTTGATCAGCTCGCCAACGGTCTTGCGCGGCACGATCACACCGGGCGCCGCCTCGGCCCCCTCAGGCAGCGCCGCATCGATACGCGCGAGACGATGCCCGTCCGTTGCCACCGCCCGCAGCCAGCGCTCGCCCCCCTCCTCACCGACATGGAGGTAGACCCCGTTGAGATAGTACCGGGTCTCCTCGGTCGACACAGCAAACCGCGCCTTGTCGAACAGCCGCTTCAGATCGGCCCCGCGCACAGCATAGTCGACCGCATAGTCGCTGCTCGCCATCATCGGAAAATCTTCGCGCGGCAGCGTCGCCAGACTAAACCGCGACCGCCCGGCGGACACCTCGAGCCGCCCGGCATTGGGCTCTGCCGCCAGTGTCAGCTCGGCCCCGTCGGGCAGCTTACGCACAATCTCATGCAGCATATGCGCCGCAGCCGTGGTCGAGCCCGGCTGTTCAACACCTGCACCCAGAACCTCCAGCACCTCGATGTCCAGATCCGTCGCCCGCAACGAGATTTCGCCACCCTGTTCCCCTTGGCGCGCTTCGATCAGCACATTGGCCAGGATCGGAATGGTGTTCTTGCGTTCGACGACCCCTTGGGCACGGCTCATCGCCTTCAACAGCTGCGCGCGTTCAATGCGGAATTTCATAGGCTGCCCTTCGAGACCTGCGGTACCGGACCGCCGAGCCTAGCCAAATCGCGCGTCCGTGCAATCCCGCCTTCACCCGTCCAGCGGGAAAGCCGGCACCCCCTGCGGGGAGCTGCACCAGCGCGGCGCAGCGGGGTGGGCGGGCGGGAGCTGTGCCGCGCTGGTGCGGCCAACTCCCCGGGCCCTAGCGGCTCAGGCCTCGAGCATCCGACGCAGAAGCTCAATGTCTTCCGAGAGCTGCCCGTCCGTCTCGCGGAGTTGCTCGATCTTCTTCACCGCATGGATCACAGTGGTGTGGTCTCGCCCGCCGAAGCCGCGACCTATTTCCGGCAACGATTTGGACGTCAGCGTCTTGGCCAGGAACATTGCCACCTGCCGAGGCCGCGCCACCGCCCGGGCCCGCCGCGCCGAGGTCAGGTCCGTCATCCGCAGATTGTAATGATCACACACCTTCCGCTTGATGTCTTCGATGGTCACCTTGCGATCCGAGGCGCGCAGCAGATCCGCCAGGCATTCCTGCGTCATGTCCAGATCGATCCGCCGCCCGACCAGCGACGCAAACGCGAAGAGCCGGGTCAGCGCCCCCTCCAGCACCCGCACATTCGAGCTGATCCGGTGCGCCAGATACTCTAGCACCTTCGTATCCAGCGCCACCTCGGGCGAGCTCGCACGCATGGTCTCAGCTTTGGTCTGCAGAATGCCAAGGCGCAGCTCGTAATCCGCCGGATGGATATCGACGACCAGACCCCATTGGAGCCGCGATTTGATCCGGTCTTCCATACCGTCGATCCGGTCCGGGCTGCGATCACCTGAGATCACGATCTGCTTCTTCTGATCCACCAACGCATTGAAGGTGTGGAAGAACTCGTCCTGTGTGCTGTCCTTGCCGGCAATGAACTGCACATCGTCGATCATCAAGACATCGACCGAGCGGAACTGCTGCTTGAAGGTCATCGTGTCCCGGAACCTCAGCGCTTGCACGAAACGGTACATGAACTGCTCAGCCGACAGATAGAGCACCCGCGCGTTCGGACGCGTCCCCGCCAAATGGTGGCCAATCGCATGCATCAGATGCGTCTTGCCAAGCCCCACGCCGCCATAGAGGAAGACCGGGTTGAAGCTTGCATCGCAGGTCTCGGCGACCCGGCGCGCGGCCGCATGGGCCAGCTCATTCGGCTTGCCCACGACAAAACTTGCAAAGGTGAAGCGCGGGTCAAGCGGCGCCGAGATCAAATCATCCGATGCCGAACCGGCTGCCGCAGCCGGTGCCACGGGTGCGCTCGGGGTGGGCGCCGAGGGCAACTCGGCCTTGGGCATGGACGACATCGCCCGATCGCTCGGATCAACCGTGATATCGATGCGCCGAATCGTCGGCATCCGCCCCTGCAGCGCGCGCAACAAATGCAACCCGTAATTGCGCTCGATCCAATCGGCGAGGAACGTGGTCGGCGCGACGATCGTTGCCAGGTCGTTGCGCACACCCGAGAGCCGAAGGGGCGCCAGCCACTGCTCGACACAACTCGAGCCCAGGGCTTGGCGCGACCCTGCCATCACCCCAGACCATAGCTGATCCGTCTGTTCCCTGGTCAATGTCCTGTCCGAGCGCGGTTCGTCCGTCATCCTCACCCTCATTCTAATGGTCTTTTTGCCTGTCGCGTTGGGGGCCGCGATCCGGTCCGATGCCGGGCATCTCCGCGACCGCTCAGGCTCCGGTATCAGCTCTGGCGCCATGGCAGCCCCCGTCGTCTCCAACCGTTCACCTGTCCGCGGTGCCCGGCAGCATCAAGATCGCCTTCAAATCCTTCGGCAACATTGGTGCAGCGGACGCAGCGCCCCGAGGCGACCATGGTTTTGGCCACCATCTGTGCCGCCATCATCGAGCGCCCGCCCGAACGGCATAGAAACAAAAGCCGCTCTGGCACCGCGCTGTCCATCTGATCAAAAAGTCGATCGACAAATGCTGGATCCGGCGCCATGGCCGGAAAACTCACCCACTCGGCCAGCCAAAGCGGCCGGCCCGTTGCCGCAATGTCCGGCAGACCCACAAACGTCCATTCGGCACGGGTACGCACGTCGACAAGGGCGGACGACGGGGTCTCGTCCAGCAGTCTATACGCATCGTCAGGGTCGACTTCATCGACCGTCGGGGGGGTCGCTGGCATACCTTATCCGTCGTTTGGGACTCCGTTCTCGCCCCATCGGTATCCAGCCCGTTTCACACGGACAATGATTCTTGTGATTGGGAAGACAATAAAAATTTATCAAGCCCATGCTTTCAAAAATAAATCGGATGGGCAGATGCACAATACAATTCATATCAACCCAGAAAAGGGTTGTCCGATCTAGAGCATTACTGTTGCGGTATTACAGCGCGCGCGTGCTTAGAAGCATTATATCCGCGGGCGCGACTGTCCATCAACCTGAAAGAAAGGAGAACATTTCAAATTAGCGACGAAGACATGAAACTTCTGTTACCGCCCACACTTCCAAGAGCAGCCACAAATGGTTGCGATGTCAAGATTCTTTCAGCGTAGCTTACGATGCGTCAAGCCGCCATGGATTTGATGCGGCCATGCAGGCGGGAAATCTTCCGGCTGGCGGTGTTCTTGTGCAGGATGCCCTTGGTCGCGCCCCGCATGATCTCAGGTTGCGCAACCTTCAGCGCCGCCAAGGCCGCGCTCTGATCGCCCGACGCGATCGCTTCCTCGACCTTGCGAATGAACGTCCGCACGCGCGATTTGCGCGACTTATTCACCGCGGTCCGCCGCTCGGTCTGACGAATGCGCTTGCGTGCCTGGGGCGAGTTGGCCATGCCGATCTTCCGTAATTCGTGTCTGTTTGAGAGGCGGTGTGCTACCCGATCAGGCCCGCCCCGTCAATGGGCGGGCTAGGGACGCCCTCCGACAGCCCGACCATGCGGCGTTAGGCGCCCTTAAACTTGGCCGAGCGCTTTTCGGTGAAGGCGTCCATGCCTTCCTTCTGGTCCTCGGTGGCGAACAGCGCATGGAACATCCGTCGCTCGAATCGCACGCCTTCAGACATCGTGGTCTCGTAGGCACGGTTGACCGATTCCTTGGTGGCCAGCACAGCCAGTGGTGCCATCTGTGCGATCTTGGAGGCGGTCGCGATGGCCTCGTCGAGCAGATCGTCGGCTCTGATGATGCGGCTGACCAGGCCCGATTTTTCGGCCTCTGCGGCGTCCATATGCCGGCCGGTCAGGTTCATCTCCATGGACTTCGACTTCCCAACGAATCGGGTCAGTCTCTGGGAACCGCCGGCCCCGGGCATCACGCCGAGCGCAATTTCGGGCTGGCCGAACTTGGCCGTGTCGGCGGCCAGGATGAAATCGCACATCATAGCGAGCTCACAGCCGCCGCCAAGCGCCCAACCGGCGACCGCAGCGATGACGGGCTTACGGATCCGGGTCACGGTCTCCCATTCTGCGGTGATGAAATCCTCGGCATAGACCTCCTGGAAGGACTTTGAGCGCATCTCCTTGATATCGGCGCCGGCGGCAAAGGCTTTCTCGTTGCCGGTGATCACGATGGCGCCGACCGCTTTGTCGGCATCGAACTTCTGCAGGGCCTCTCCCAACTCACGCATCAGCTCGGTGTTGAGCGCGTTCATCGCCTTGGGGCGATTGAACTGGATAAGTCCCACATGGTCGCGGGTCTCGACGATGATGGTCTTGTAAGCCATAGCGGTTGTGTCCCTCCGGGGATGCCGCGTCGGGTCGCGGTCTGGTGGCACGGGAGCCTAGCGATCACGGGCGCGCCGTCTACTCCCCTTGCCGCGAGGTGGGCCTCAACGCTGGCATCGGCTGCAGTAAAAGGTGGAGCGTCCGGACTGCACGATTCGAAGGACCCGCGCCTTGGGGGCATTGCAGGGACAGGGGTCTCCCTCGCGCCCATAGACCCGGAAGGCGTGTTGGAAGTAACCAAGTTCTCCATCGGCCTGGCGATAATCGCGCAAGGAGGAGCCGCCGGCCGCGATCGCTTCGGTGAGGGTGTCGCGAATCGCCCCGACCAACCGATCGATTCGGTCCCTTGAGAGGCTGCCGGCCATGCGCTTGGGATGGATGCGGGCCCGGTTCAGCGCCTCACAGACATAGATGTTGCCAAGGCCCGCCACGGTCTTTTGATCGAGCAAAGCGGCCTTGATGGGGCTCATGCGATCCTTCAAGGCCTCGGCGAGGCTGGCGCCCGAAAAGGCATTTGACAGCGGCTCGGGTCCGATGCTGGCCAGCCAGCGATGCTCTATCAGCCGATCGGTAGGCCACAAATCCATCGCACCGAAACGACGGGCGTCATTATAGACGACCCAGGTGCCAGAGGCGGTTCGGATCGAAACATGGTCATGGGCACTGGCCGTAGGTCCTCCGTGCGCAAACGCGCCGGGCGTGGCGGTGCCATTCGGGGTGTGGATCGACAACCGGCCGGACATGCCTAAGTGCACGATCCATGTCTCGGGCGCCGCTTCAGCACCAACAGCGCCATCCGATGGATCAATATCTATCAGAAGGTACTTTGATCTTCGGCGCAGCCGCTCGACCCGCCGCCCCTCCAAACGTGCCGCAAAGCGGGGCGGCAAGGGCCAACGCAGATCGCTGCGCCGCTGGATGGCTTCCGCAATCACTTCGCCCGTCAGTGCAGGCTCGAGGCCGCGCCGGACGGTCTCCACCTCGGGCAATTCGGGCATGGCGCTGGGTCAGCCGACCTCGCCGGTCCGCGCAGCGCCCGGAGCTCGCACCAGCTTCAGAACCTGGATCGGCCCCCACAGCGCCATCTTGGCGACGGGGTTCGCCTCGACCTGGGCCTTGGTCTTCTCGAACTGCATGACGTTCTCGATGCGGCGGTCGAGGAATTCCCAGGTCGCTTGGCTCTCGGCGCTCTCGTCACCCAACCAGAACAGCACCGTGGCCGAGTAAACCGAGGCCAGGATCCCCCGCTTGGTGTACCAGTTGTAATCATCCGCAGTGTCGCCGCAGGCGGTCCAGATGATGTCCGCCGTCTCCCAGATCGCACGCGCACCATCCGGCGCATAGAACGGGAGCGCCAACAGCGTGGCCCCACGGCGCACCGCTTCGCGCTCCTCGGCCACCAGTTCGATGCGCCGGCGCACCGCATGGGTGACCCGGTCGCGCACCCGCATGGCGCCGAGCCCGGCCTCGACCAGATCCTCACTCAGCTTGCGGTCCATCATCCGGTGAAAGCCGAGCGCCATGTCGACGCCGCCGCGCGGGAACACCATGCGCGCCAGTTGCGGATCGGTCCCGGTGTCGGACAAGGCGAGCCGCAGCGTCTCGGCCGACCAGCCATCGAACGGCACATGGGGCAAGGCGGCCTCGATTAAGGTGGCGCGCGTCGCGTCAAGATGGTCAGGGGTGCGGATCGCCTGCATGTCTGCTCCTTCGGTTTCACCGGCCGGTCACGCCGGCACGCGGGTGCGGTGGACAGAGCTGCCGCGGTCCCGTATACACCACCTCAATCTAATCCGACGCCGTTGGCAAGAAAGGTGGAGGCCCAGTGCAGGTCCAGGTCCGCGACAACAATGTCGATCAAGCGCTCCGTGCGCTCAAAAAGAAGCTGCAGCGCGAGGGTGTCTTTCGCGAGATGAAACTGCGGCAGCACTATGAGAAGCCGTCTGTGAAGCGAGCCCGCGAAAAGGCCGAAGCGATTCGCCGCGCACGGAAGCTGGCGCGCAAGAAAGCGCAGCGAGAGGGTCTGCTCTGATCCACGCCGCTGCGGCCAGAAACCATGGCCGCCGGAACTGGGCCGCGCCGGGAGCTCCCCGCGCGGCTCTTGGTGTTTTGCGATGGTGAGCCTGGCCAATGCCCGAGGACCCCGCGGACAACGCCTGTATGCCATCGGCGATGTGCACGGGATGCTTGGCGCGCTGAGGGCCATGGAGACGCTGATCGAGGCGGATCTCGCGGCCGATCCCCCCGAGGACTGGCACCTTGTTCTGCTCGGCGATTATGTCGACCGCGGCCCGGGCAGCCCAGCTGTGCTCGATTGGGTGGCCGAGCGGCTCACCGATGGCAAGACGACGGCGCTCCTTGGCAACCATGATGCGATGTTTCTGGATGCGATCGAAACGCCGGACAGCCCGACGATCGAGGGCTGGCTTGCCTATGGGGGCTTGCAGACGCTGGCGGCCTACCAGCTTTCGCCAGAGCGGAGCACGCTGCATGCGAGCCTGCAAGCGGCCGTGCCCGAAGAGCAACGCACGCTGCTTGCCGGCTTGCCTCTTTGCTTTCGGGCCGCGGACTATTTTTTCGTACATGCAGGCATCGATCCGAGCCGGCCGATCGACGCCCAGCGGCCGGATGACCTGATCTGGATCCGCCGGCCCTTTCTTGACAGCACCGCTGAGTTCGATGCCGTCGTCGTCCACGGCCATACGCCTGTGCGCTCCGTCGAGATGCACCCGAACCGCATCGCGCTCGACACCGGGGCGGTTTTTGGGCGCACATTGTCCTGTCTCGTGATCGACGAGGCCGAACGCCGGATCCTCTCGGTGCCCGGCCAACCCTAGAGGGCGCGACCGACCCTCGCGGTGTCGGTTTCCGGGGGCCGTGATGGTCAGCGCCTGCGCCAAATGGGCCCTCCGGAACGCGAGCCCAGTCCATGTCCGATCTGCAATCCAGCGCTGCGTCCTCCGATGCCGAACCGGCCGCGGCGAGCCCGCCGCGCTCGCGCCTTGCCCGCCTGCTCGCGCCGAGATCGGTGGCCGTCATCGGCGGCGGGACCTGGGGCCGCCAAGTTGTCGAGCAATGCGCGCGCCTAGGTTTCCCCGGACCGGTCTGGCCAGTGCACCCGACGCGAGACCGAATGGCCGGATATGACTGTGTCCCCTCGGTCTCCGCCCTGCCCGCACCGCCGGATGCCGTATTTGTCGCCGTCAACCGCGAGGCGACCATCGCCGCGGTCTCCGAACTCTCGGCCATGGGCGCCGGTGGCGCGGTCTGCTTCGCCTCTGGCTTTGCCGAGGCCGAGGGCGAGATGGCCGATGGGCGCGCCGCCCAGGCGCGTCTGGTCGCCGCGGCCGGCGCCATGCCCGTGCTGGGACCCAATTGCTATGGACTGGTAAATGCCCTCGACGGCGCCGTGCTGTGGCCCGACCAACATGGAATGCCGCGGGTGCCGCGCGGGGTCGCGATCCTGGCGCAGTCCTCGAACATGTTGCTGAACCTCACCATGCAGCGCCGCGGGCTGCCCCTGGCCTATGCCATCGCCGGCGGCAATCAGGCACAGATTGGGATTGCCGAGCTGGCGGCCGAGTTGCTCGCTGACCCGCGCGTGACCGCGATCGGTCTGCACATCGAGGGCGTGTCCGATCCGGCCGCGTTCGAGGCCCTGTCCACCGCCGCGCGCGCCGCAGGCAAGCCGGTCGTGGCCCTGCGCATCGGCCGGTCGGAGG
This sequence comes from Pseudomonadota bacterium, assembly GCA_039187815.1. Classification (GTDB taxonomy): domain Bacteria; phylum Pseudomonadota; class Alphaproteobacteria; order Rhodobacterales; family Rhodobacteraceae; genus Thermohalobaculum. The sequence goes on from JBCCZI010000017.1 coordinate 19,262, forward strand.
CGGCGCGGGCGGCCGCCGTCAGCCATACGGCCTCGCTGGCCGGCAGCACCGCGGCGGCAGAGGCGTTCTTTGCGCGCCTCGGCATGCCGTTGGTGCGCAGCCTGCCGGCCTTTCTGGCGGCCCTCACATTGGCGCATGTGCACGGCGCCCTACCCGGGGATGGCGTGGCGCAGATCGCGGCGATGAGCTGCTCGGGCGGCGAGGCTAGCCTGGTGGCGGACACAGCGCTCGGCCACCGCGTCGCGTTCCCGCCGCTTGACCCGCCGACCCGTGCGGCCCTGGCCGAGGCGCTTGGCCCGCGCGTGCATTTGGCCAATCCGCTGGACTATCACACCTATGTCTGGGGTGATGCGGCGGCCATGGAGCGGGTCTTTGCCGCCATGCTCGGCGGGCCGCAGGATCTGAGCCTGTTGGTGCTCGATCTGCCGCACGAGGCACGCTGTGATCCGAGCGGCTGGGACTGCGCGCTCGAGGCGATCCGCGGCGCAGTCTCGCGCACCGGCGCACGCACCGCCGTGATGGCAAGCCTGCCCGATGCGATGCCCGAGCCGGTTGCCGCCGCCTTGGTGGCCGACGGGATCGCGCCGCTGGCCGGGTTCGACGAGGCCATGGCCGCTGCCGCCGCCATGGCCGAGGTGGGCGCAGCTGGGCAGCGCCCACCCCCACAGCCTTTGCTGCGCATGCGCGCGGATGCGCTGCCCGGGTTGCTGCTGATCGACGAGGCGGCGGCCAAGGCAAGGTTGGCCGAGGCGGGTGTGACGATCCCCTCGCACGCCTGCGCCGACACGGCCGACGCGGCCGTCGAGGCGGCGGAGAGCATCGGCTATCCGGTCGCCCTGAAGGCACTCGGTCACGCACACAAAACTGAGATGGGCGCGCTAAGGCTCGGGCTGACCGACCGATCATCAGTCCAAATGGCGGCCAAAGCCATGCCCTCGCCTGGCCGATATCTGATCGAGCAGATGATAGACGGCACGGTGGCGGAACTGCTGCTCGGCATCACGCGGGAGCCGCCTTGTGGGTTCTTGCTGACCATCGGCGCGGGCGGCGTCCTGACCGAGTTGATGGCCGATGCGCGCAGCCTGATGCTCCCAGCCACCCGCGAGGAGATCCAGTCCGCGCTCCGGTCGCTTCGCATCTGGCCATTGCTCGAAGGGTATCGCGGCAAGCCCTCCGGCGATGTGGACGCTGTGGTCGACGCCGCCATGGCGCTCCAACGCTATGTGGCCGCCCATGCGGACGGGCTGCAGGAGATCGAGATCAATCCTCTGATCGTCACGCCGACGCGCGCGGTTGCGGTCGATGCGCTCATTCGACAATCGGAGCCTCCCCATGCGTGAGATCGGCGCCGTCGTCTTCCCAGGCTTCGAGCTCTTGGACTATTTCGGGCCGCTCGAACTCTTTGGCATGCACAAGGACCAGTTCTCGCAGGTTGTGCTGGCCGAGGCCGCCGGGCCGATCGCCAGCGCGCAAGGCCCGCGGGTGGCGGTGGACCGCACCCTGGCCGAAACCGAACGCACGGACATCCTGCTTGTGCCAGGGGGCCCCGGCACACGCTACGAGGTCGAGAACCCGGAGCTGCTGGGCCATCTGGCGCGACTGGCCGAGACGGCTGAGATCGTCGCCAGCGTCTGCACCGGCTCGGCGCTGCTCGCCAAGGCGGGGCTGCTGGACGGCCGGCGCGCCACCTCGAACAAGCTCGCATTCGATTGGGTTGCGGCGTTCGGGCCGCACGTCATCTGGCAGCGGCGCGCACGCTGGGTCGAGGATGGCCGCTTTGTCACCGCCTCGGGCGTCTCGGCGGGCATGGATATGAGCCTCGCAGTCATCGCCCGGTTGCTTGGCGCCAAGGCGGCGGAGGATGCCGCACACTGGGCCGAATACACCGCCCATTGGGACCCGGATGACGATCCGTTCGCAGTGCCGTCGCCATCAGCAAAAATCTGACCGCTTGGCAAGCACAACTTGGCATCTGCATATTTTTTGCGCAAATTTGGTCGCGAGCGGGCCGCGGCCACCCAGCCGGTCTGCGCAATTTTACTGAGGTTGCGGAGCGTTCGCCGACTTCGGGCGAACTGGCACAGCGCTTGCAGTCTGCCTGTCGAACGAACCGACAGGAGACCATAAATGGTACGCAACGCTTTTCTCGCCTCGGCGCTTGCCGCGGTTATCGCCACCGGCGCCCAGGCCCAGGAAGGCCCGATCAAGGTCGGCATCCTGCACTCGCTCTCGGGCACGATGGCGATCTCGGAGACCACGCTCAAAGACGTGATGCTTATGCTGATCGAAGAGCAGAACGAGGCGGGCGGCGTGCTCGGCCGTCAGCTCGAGCCGGTGGTGGTCGATCCGGCCTCGGACTGGCCGCTGTTCGCCGAGAAGGCGCGCGAGCTGCTCTCGGTCCACGAGGTAGATGTGGTTTTTGGCAACTGGACGTCTGTCAGCCGCAAATCCGTGCTGCCGGTCTTCGAGGAGCTGAACGGCATCCTGTTCTACCCCGTCCAGTACGAGGGTGAGGAGAGCCAGCGGAACGTGTTCTACACCGGTGCTGCCCCGAACCAGCAGGCAATCCCGGCCGTTGAGTACCTGATGGATCAGGGCGTCGAGCGCTGGGTGCTGGCGGGCACCGACTATGTCTACCCGCGCACGACCAACAAGATCCTCGAGCAGTTCCTGAAGGACAGCGGTGTCGCCGCCGACGACATCATGATCAACTACACGCCCTTCGGCCATGCCGATTGGCAGACGATCGTGTCGGACATCAAGACGTTTGGCTCGGCCGGCAAGAAGACCGCAGTGGTCTCGACCATCAATGGCGACGCCAACGTGCCGTTCTACAAAGAGCTTGCCAACCAGGGCATCGCGGCGACGGACATCCCGGTCGTGGCCTTCTCGGTGGGCGAGGAAGAGCTCGCTGGCCTCGACACCGGCCCGCTGGTCGGCCACCTGGCGGCCTGGAACTACTTCATGAGCGTCGAGACGGACGCCAATGACGAGTTCATCGAGACCTGGCACGAGTTCATCGAGGACGAGGACCGCGTGACCAACGACCCGATGGAGGCCCACTATATCGGCTTCAACATGTGGGTGAAGGCGGTCGAGAAGGTCGGCACCACCGACGTGGACGCGGTGATCGACGGCATCATCGGCGTCTCGGTGCCGAACCTGTCGGGCGGCTACTCGGCCATGATGCCAAACCACCACATCACCAAGCCCGTGCTGATCGGCGAGATCCAGGACGACGGCCAGTTCGAGACCGTGTGGGAGACCCCGGGCCTCGTGGTTGGCGACGCCTGGTCTGACTTCCTGCCCGAGAGCGCCAAGCTGATCTCGGATTGGCGCAAGCCGCTGAACTGCGGCAACTTTAACACCGAGACCAGCCAGTGCGGCGGCGCGGCCAACTGAGGCCGCCTCCTACGAGATGCAGGCGCCGTCTTCACCTCCTCCCGAAGACGGCGACCTTAACTGGGGCGGCGGTCACCGCCGCCCTCTTTTCTGGGGAGCCTCCGCTCCCGTCGCACGAGACCTGATGCGATGCGCCTCCTCGCTTCCTTTGTAGTGGTGTGTGCCCTGTGGCTGGCGCTCGGGCTGACGGCTGCAATCGCCCAAAGCCAAAGCCTCGAAGAGCTGGTGGCCGCCTTGCCCGAGGGCGATTTCGGCGACCGTGCCGAGGTGATCCGGGCCATCGCCGCGACCGGGGATCCGCGCGCTGGAGCCATTCTGGAGGCGCTCGGCGACGGCGCGTTGGAACAAGTGAAAAAGACCGATGCCGTGGTGCGCATCGAAAAGCAGGGCAAGGACAAATACGGCTTCGACCCGTTCACGGCTGAGCCGATGGGGAAGCTCAAGCGCCGCGCCACCCGTCGGATCAAACTGAACAATCATTTGCGCAGCGAGATCGCAGCGGCACTGGGCGTGCTGCGGTTGGCCGCAGCCGACCCCGCGCAACGCCTGGCCGCGGCCGAAGCCATCGAGAAGTCGCGGGATGCGGCGCAGATCCCTGCGCTCGATCAGGCGTTGGGGCGGGAGACGGACCCTGCGGTGGCCGCGGCCTTCCGCGTGGCGCGCGCGGCGGCAGTGCTGGGATCCGACCGGCCGTCCGAGGAGCAGGTGGCAGCTATTGCGGCCTTGGCCGAGGCGGGCCCGGCGCAACTCGGCACGATCTCATCGGCGCTCGACGCCGGGGACCCGGCCATCGCCGCCGCTGCTGCCGCTGCCGTTGCCGAAATCGAGCGCGAGCGGCAATTATGGGACATCGCCCAAAACGTGTGGTTCGGGTTGTCGCTCGGATCGGTTCTGATGTTGGCCGCCATTGGTCTTGCCATCACCTTTGGCGTGATGGGGGTCATCAACATGGCGCATGGCGAGTTGGTCATGCTGGGCGCCTACACGACCTTTGCGGTGCAGGAGACGATTCGGCAAACCGCGCCCTGGCTGTTCGAGGCCTCGTTACTGATCGCCCTGCCCTTGGCGTTTTTGGTCTCGGGTGGCGTCGGCGTGGCCATCGAGCGGGGGATCTGCCGCCATCTCTATGGCCGTCCGCTCGAGACACTGCTGGCCACCTGGGGCGTTTCGCTGATCCTGCAGCAAGCGGTGCGCACGATCTTTGGCCCCAACAACCGCGAGGTTGGCAACCCCGACTGGATGTCCGGCGCGTTTGAGCTCGGCCAACTCACCATCACCTACAACCGCCTCTGGATCATCATCTTTGCGCTGGCGGTGTTCTTTGTGCTGTTGGCGGTGCTGAAAGCGACGCCCATGGGCCTGCAGATGCGGGCCGTGACGCAGAACCGCCGGATGGCGAGCGCCATGGGCGTGCGCACGGGATGGGTGGACGCAATGACCTTCGGCCTCGGCGCCGGGGTCGCAGGCATCGCCGGTGTGGCGCTGAGCCAGATCGGCAACGTCTCGCCCAATCTCGGCCAATCCTACATCGTCGACAGCTTCATGGTCGTGGTCTTTGGCGGCGTGGGTAATTTGTGGGGCGCGCTCGCAGGGGCCTTCACGCTCGGGATTGCGAACAAGTTCCTCGAGCCGTTCGCCGGCGCCGTGCTGGCCAAGGTGCTGGTTCTGGTCTTCATCATCCTGTTCATCCAGAAGCGCCCGCGCGGCATGTTCGCGCTCCGCGGCCGGGCGGTCGAGAGCTGATGAGCCGTATCCTCGATACCCGCGCCATCATCTTCCTGACACTGCTCTTCATCGCGGTGGTGGCCGTGCCGGTGTGCAATCTGGCGATGCAGCCGGGGTCCGGCGCCCATATCCCTTCTTTCGCCGTGGCACTGATGGGCAAGTATCTGACCTACGCCCTGCTCGCGCTCTCGGTCGATCTGATCTGGGGCTATGCGGGGATCCTGTCGCTTGGCCATGGGGCGTTCTTTGCGCTGGGGGGCTATGCCATGGGCATGCATCTGATGCGCGAGATCGGCGACCGCGGCGTCTATGCGGACCCGATCCTGCCAGACTTTATGGTCTTCCTAAACTACCAGGAACTGCCCTGGTTCTGGTACGGCTTCGATATGTTCTGGTTCGCCTGCGTGATGGTGCTGGCGGTGCCAGGACTGCTCGCCTTCGTCTTCGGCTGGTTTGCCTTTCGCAGCCGGGTGACGGGCGTCTATCTCTCGATCATCACCCAGGCGATGACCTATGCGCTAATGCTCGCCTTTTTCCGCAACGATATGGGCTTTGGTGGCAACAACGGCTTGACCGATTTCAAGGATATGCTCGGCTTCGATCTACAGGCGGACGAGACACGGGCCGGCCTCTTCGTCGCCTCGGGCATTGCGCTTGGTATCGGCTATGTGATCGCCCGGGCCATCACCGCCAGTCGCGCCGGCCGCGTGCTGGTGGCCGTCCGCGATGCCGAAGCGCGGACGCGATTTCTCGGCTACCGTGTCGAGGGCTACAAGCTGTTTGTCTTTACCGTCTCGGCCATGATGGCGGGTGTCGCAGGCGCACTCTACGTGCCTCAGGTCGGGATCATCAACCCGGGTGAGTTCACGCCGGCCAACTCCATCGAGATCGTGATCTGGGTGGCCGTCGGAGGCCGCGGTACGCTGGCCGGAGCCGCACTCGGCGCCGTCGTCGTCAACGCGTTCGAGAGCTGGATCACGACGCTTGCGCCGGAACTCTGGCTCTTCGCCCTCGGCGCGCTTTTCGTGCTGGTCACCCTGTTCCTGCCAAAGGGGATCCTCGGCGAATGGGCCGCCTGGCGGAGCCGTCGCCGCGCAGCAAGAGCAGCGCGGTCGGCCCGCGATCCAGCACCACCCGGCCCATCGCCCAAGGAGGAGCCGGCATGACCCCGCTCACGCAAGCGGCCGGGTCGGTGCTCTATCTCGATGGGGTCAGTGTCACCTTTGACGGGTTTCGCGCGGTCAATGGTCTCAGCCTCGTGATGGCGCCAGGCGAGATGCGGGCCGTCATCGGGCCGAACGGCGCGGGCAAGACCACGATGATGGACATCATCACAGGCAAGACGCGCCCCGATCGCGGCGATGTGCTGTTCAACGGTGCGGTGGATCTCACCCGACTGGACGAGACCGAGATCGCCAATCTCGGCATCGGCCGCAAATTTCAGAAGCCCACGGTTTTTGAGACGCTGAGCGTCGAGGAGAACCTGCTCTTGGCGCTCTCGGGCAAACGGGGGGTGCTCGAGGTGCTGGCCGCGCGGCTTGAGACAACCGAGACCGAGCGCATCACCGAATTGCTCGAGCGTGTGCGCCTGACCGAGCGGCGAGCGGATCTTGCGGGCGATCTGTCCCACGGCCAAAAGCAGTGGCTCGAGATCGGCATGCTGCTCGCCCAGGACCCCAAAGTGCTGCTGATCGACGAGCCGGCCGCCGGCATGACCGATGCCGAGACCATGGAGACTGCCAGCTTGCTCCGCGAGATCGCCGGCGAGCACTCGGTCATGGTGGTCGAGCACGATATGGATTTCGTGCGCGCCCTCGGCGTGCGCGTCACGGTGCTGCACGAGGGCTCGGTGCTCTCCGAGGGCTCGATCGACCACGTCTCCGCCGATCCCCGCGTCGTGGAGGTCTATCTTGGCCGCTGAGCATACCCACGCCCTGCGCCACGTGCGGGCGGCGATGGGCTTCCACCGCCATGATAAAGGCGCCTTGCTCGACCGGCCAGTATGGGCGACCGCGCGGAAGCATGTCCCGAACCGGCCTAGCAGCATCGACAAGTTGACCGGCCTCGCTCTGCTTGGCCACTGGGCAAAGCTGGTGAAGGGCGCGACCGTCCCGTTTGGTGCCGCTCTGATCCGTGAGCTCGGGACGCTGTTTCTCCTTGCCGACCGGAAGGGCCGCCATGGATTCTGAGGTGACCACGGCCGCGCTGGCCGTTGAGAGCGTGGATCTCTCCTATGGCGCGGCCCAGGCCCTGAAACGCGTCTCGGTTGAGGCGCGGATCGGCGAGGTCACCTGCGTGCTCGGCCGCAACGGCGTCGGCAAGACCTCGTTGATGCGTGCCATCATCGGCCAACAGCCCGTCTCCGCGGGCCGCGTCCTTTGGGACGGCGAGGACATCACCCGCCTCGCACCGCACCAGAGGGCCCGCCGCGGCATCGCCTTTGTTCCGCAAGGGCGCGAGATCTTCCCCCTGCTCACCGTCGCCGAGAACCTCGCCACAGGCTTTGCCCCTCTGCCGCGCGGCCAGCGCCATGTGCCGGACGAGATCTTCTCGCTGTTCCCGGTATTGCGCGAGATGATGCGCCGGCGAGGCGGCGATCTCTCGGGCGGACAGCAGCAGCAACTCGCCATCGCCCGCGCACTGGTCACCCGTCCGCGCCTCCTGGTGCTCGACGAGCCCACCGAAGGCATCCAGCCCTCGATCATTAAGGATATCGGTCGGGCCATCGATTACTTGCGCGGCAAGGGCGACATGGCCATCCTGCTGGTCGAACAGTATTTCGAGTTTGCACGGGATCTGGCGGACCGCTTCTCGGTGATGGACCGAGGCGAGGTGGTGCTGTCGGGCTCCAGAGACGAGATGGTCGAGGATGATGTTCGACGCTGGCTGGCTGTCTGATACGGCGCCCGAGACCCGGCATCTCCCACGGGCGCGTGGCGAAATCCGGGTCAGCGTGAAGGCGGATCCGCCCGCCTCGCGGCTCGCCACGCTGCGCCAGTCCGGATCGGCGAAAGGCCTGCTGCCTCGTCTGCCCGGTCGCCCAGACGAGGTCGAGGCGGTGTTGATCAACACCGCAGGCGGGATCACAGGGGGTGACCGGTTTTCCTATGCCGCCGAGGTCGCACCGGGTGCCGCGCTGACCGTGACCACCCAAGCAGCCGAGCGGATTTATCGCTCGGCAGGCGGTGTCGGGCGGCTCGAGGCGCGGCTGACGCTCGGCAAAGGCGGCCGTCTCGACTGGTTGCCCCAAGAGACCATTCTCTTCGACCATGCAGCGCTCGAGCGCCGGCTTGAGGTTGATATGGCTGCCTATGCGACACTGCTTGTGCTCGAGGCCGTTATCCTTGGGCGCGCTGCCATGGGCGAGACGGTCGCGGCCGGCCATCTCTCGGACCAATGGCGCATCCGGCGCGATGGCCGTCTAGTCCATGCCGAGGCTCTCAGGCTCTCGGGCCCGGTGGCCGAGATCGCCGCGCGTCCTGGCTGTTGGGGTGGCGCAGGCGCCGCGGCCACGCTGCTCTATGTGGCGCCCGATGCGGCCGATCGGCTCGCCCCGCTCCGCGCATGCCTGCCACAGACCGCCGGCGCCAGCGCCTGGGAGGGCAAGCTGGTTGCCCGCATCCTGGCTCCCTCTGCCCAATCGCTGCGCACCACGCTCACAGCTGCGCTTGCCGTCTTCCGCCCCCATCTCCCTGCCGTTTGGTCATCCTGAGGACCCCATGAAGCTGACCCCCCGTGAAAAGGACAAGCTGCTTGTCGCCATGGCCGCCGAGGTTGCTCGCAAGCGGCTCGCCCGCGGTGTCAAGCTAAACCACCCCGAGGCGATCGCGCTGATATCCGATTTCGTCGTCGAGGGCGCCCGCGACGGCCGACCGGTCGCCGAACTGATGGAGGCCGGTGCCCAAGTCATCACCCGAGCCCAGGTGATGGAGGGCATCGCCGAGATGATCCACGACGTGCAGGTCGAGGCGACGTTCCCCGACGGCACCAAGCTTGTCACAGTTCATCAGCCCATCCGCTGATGGCAAAGCCCTATCTGGAGGCGCCATGATCCCCGGAGAAATCCTGACCGCAGAGGGTGAGATCATCCTCAACGCCGACGCCGAGGCCATCGAGCTCACCGTGGCGAACACAGGAGACCGGCCAATCCAGGTCGGCAGTCACTACCATTTCTTCGAGACGAATGCCGCGCTGGATTTCGACCGAGAGGCGGCGAGAGGCATGCGTCTCGACATCGCCGCCGGCACCGCCGTGCGCTTCGAACCTGGCCAGTCGCGCGCCGTGCGCCTTGTCCCCTATGCCGGCGCCCGCCGGATCTTTGGCTTCAACCAAAAGGTGATGGGCCCGCTCTGATGGGAATGTCTATGCTCGAACTGATTGTCCCTGAGGCCTCGAAGCCAGTGATGCTTGGGCGCCAGGGCCTGACGGCGCAGGTCTGAGCGCGCGCATGGCAACCGTTCCCCTTATCACGGACGAGTCGGTGGGCGACCCTCGGGTCGCGGCCGTGTTCTCCGACATCCGCGCCACCCGCGGAACCGACAACATCAACAATTTCTGGCGTGCGCTGGCCAATGACCCGCCCTTGCTCGAGGCAACCTGGGCGCGGCTGAAGATGGTGATGGGCCCCGGCGCCCTCAACCCGTTGACCAAAGAGTTGCTCTATTTGGCCGTGTCGATGGCTAATAGCTGCGACTATTGCATCCACAGCCACACGACCGCCGCTCGCGCCAAAGGCATGACTGACGCCCAACACGGAGAGCTGCTCGCCATCCTCGCCATGGCCTCCCAAACCAACGCCCTCGCCACCGCCCTCGCCGTCCCAGTGGACCAGGCATTCAACGCGGATCCAAACTAGGAGGCTCGGTTTCCAATGGCCCTGATCGGCAGGCTCGAGCCAAAGTCAATGGAGCGACTTTGCCTCCACAAAGAAATCGATGCCACCTTCACGCTCTTCGAGAGTGATGGTCGGCGGGTCTTGCGGATTGATTCCTACGGATCTGCTGACCGACAGATACCAGGCAAAAAAGCCAATCACTCAATCTGATGAGGACAGCGCACGCGTTCTCTTCGAAGCTCTCAAGAAACACTTCCAGTTCTGAGGTCTGCAATGCCCGCCACCATCTCTCACGCCGCCTACGCCGCCATGTACGGACCCACCGTCGGTGACCGGGTGCGCCTCGCCGATACAGACCTGATCATCGAGGTTGAGGCTGATCACACCACCTATGGTGAGGAGGTGAAGTTCGGCGGCGGCAAGGTGATCCGCGACGGCATGGGCCAGTCGCAGGCGACCCGCGCCGAGGGGGCCGTGGACACGGTCATCACCAACGCCCTCGTGCTCGATCACACCGGCATCTACAAGGCCGATATCGGCATCACGGCAGGGCGGATCTCGGCCATCGGCAAGGCGGGCAACCCGGACACGCAGCCCGGCGTCGACATCGTGCTCGGCCCCGGCACCGAGGCAATCGCCGGTGAGGGCAAGATCCTCACCGCCGGCGGGATCGACAGCCACATCCACTTCATCTGCCCCCAGCAGATTGAGGAGGCGCTGGCCTCGGGCATCACCACCATGATCGGCGGGGGCACGGGGCCGGCGCACGGCACGCTGGCCACCACCTGCACGCCGGGCCCCTGGCACATCCAGCGCATGCTGCAGGCGGCGGATGCCTTCCCGATGAACCTCGGCTTTGCGGGCAAGGGCAATGCCTCGACCCCCGCGGCACTGCGCGAACAGGTGATGGCCGGGGCCATGGCACTGAAGCTGCATGAGGACTGGGGGACCACTCCGGGCGCCATCGACTGCTGTCTCACCGTCTGCGACGAGATGGACGTGCAGGCGATGATCCACACCGACACCCTGAACGAGAGCGGGTTTGTCGAGACCACGGTGGAGGCCTTGAAGGGCCGCACAATCCACGCCTTCCACACTGAGGGCGCGGGCGGCGGTCATGCCCCCGACATCATCAAGATCTGTGGCGAGAGCCATGTGATCCCGTCCTCGACCAACCCCACGCGCCCCTTCACGGTGAATACGGTCGACGAGCATCTGGATATGCTGATGGTCTGCCACCACCTCGATAAATCCATCCCCGAGGACGTGGCCTTTGCCGAGAGCCGCATCCGGCGCGAGACCATAGCCGCCGAGGATATCCTCCACGATATGGGCGCCTTCTCGATCATCGCCTCGGACAGCCAAGCGATGGGACGCGTGGGTGAGGTGATCTCGCGCACCTGGCAGACGGCCCACAAGATGCGGGTCCAGCGCGGGCGCCTCGACGGCGAGGTCGGCGAGAACGACAACCTCCGCGCACGCCGCTACGTGGCAAAGTACACGATCAACGCAGCCGTGGCTCATGGGATCTCAGCTTATGTGGGCTCGATCGAGATCGGCAAGCGGGCGGATCTCTGTCTCTGGGACCCGGCCTTTTTCGGGGCCAAGCCGGAGATGGTGCTGACCGGCGGCGTGATCTCCATGAGCGTCATGGGCGATCCCAACGCCTCGATCCCGACGCCCCAGCCGGCCCATTATCGCCCAATGTTCGGCAGCTTCGGGCGCAGCCTGGAGGCGTCCTCGGCGGTCTTCGTCAGCCAAGCGGCCCATGCGGAGGATGTGCGCGGGCGGCTCGGCCTCGCCAAAGAGGCGCTGCCCGTCGCCGGCACCCGCCAAGTCACCAAGGCCGATATGCGCTTGAACGACGCCCTTCCCAAGGTGGAGGTCGACCCAGAGACCTATGAGGTCCGCGCCAATGGCGAGCTCCTCACCTGCGAGCCCGCCGACACGCTCCCCCTCGCCCAGCGCTACTACCTGTTCTAGCTTTGGAGCTCCAGCAACTTCCCGCCTATCAGCTTGGCGCGCGCGCTGCCGGTTTTTTGGAGGCGGCACGTCTTTGCATAGACCATGGGCAACGGCCCAGTGTCCTTTTCGCCCCAATACTTCACTTAGCGGCTCATGGTATCGAAGTTTATCTCAAGGCAGAGTTGGTTCACGGCGGATCGAAACTTGATAACGTGCGAAAAGACTTTGGCCATGACATCTTCTTGCTCTGGCAGCACCCAGAGTCCCGGCGGGTGAGAGCCGTGGTAGAACGGGAGGCTCACCTCGCATGGGAAAGAACGCGCAGCAGCTGTTTTTACGAAGACAGTTTCAACGAGGACCCCGTTGAGCTCCTGAGGGAGTACATAGAAATTCTGGGCAAACTGCACGGAAAAGAATCCGACTTTGCATTGCGCTACATCGCGCCACCCGGGACGGAAGGACCTCGTCCCCAGCTCTTGATCGATAGTTTCGCCGGGGCCACCGATGACCTACTCAAACGGATCGCTTCAGAATGCAGCTGAGCAGCCCAGTTGAGTCACCCTTCGCCTTCGCTCGATGGGGGGAGCTGCATGCCCTGTTGGTGGAGGCGTTTGCATTCATGGAGGGGCGAATCGATCCGCCCTCATCACTGACGCGGATGGGGCCGGAGGTGCTGGTCGAGAAGGCATCAACCGAGACCGTCTTGATTGCCGAGGAAGGCGGGCGGATTGTTGCCTGCGCCTTTCTGGCGGATCAGCCGCCCTGTCTTCTGCTCTCCAAGGTCGCCGTTGCGCGGTCCCACAGAGGACGTGGCCTTGCTCGGGCGTTGATCGACCGGGCGGCGGCCGAGGCGCGCCACCGCAGCCTCGACAGCCTGCAGCTCTCGTCGCGGATCGAATTGACCGAGACCCATGCGGCCTTTGCAGCGCTCGGCTTTCGCACCGTTGGTCAGACGGCGCATCCCGGCTATGACAGACCGACAAGCTTGACCATGGAGCGCACGGTATGATCCGCGCCACCGCCCTGTCCGATCTCTCTCCTGCTGGCGCCGACCGGCTCGAACTGCCCTATGCCGAACGCTATCGTCGGCGCGGACGTCTGACGACCGTATCGGGCGAAGACATTCTTCTCGACCTGCCTGAGGCTACTGAACTGGCCCACGGTGTGGCTTTGGTGCTCGAAGATGGGCGCCGCGTGGCCGTCGAAGCCGCCGCCGAGCCGCTGGCCGAGGTGCGGGCTGAGGTGCGGGCCGCGGGCGCCTCGCTTGCACGGCTCGCCTGGCATGTGGGGAACCGCCATACGCCCTGCCAAATCGAGCCCGACCGATTGTTGATCCAAAGGGATCATGTGCTCGAGGCCATGTTGGCCGGCCTTGGCGCAACGCTCAGGTACATCGAGGCGCCCTTCTCGCCCGAGGGTGGTGCCTATGGCCATGGGCGAACCCATGGGCACAGTCACGGTCCTGCGGATCACGACCCCAACGCTCATATCCCGCACCGCCATGACTGAGATCCCGACTGGCGCGCTCGGTCGTCTCTTTGCCTGGCTTTCTCCAGGTTTTCCGGTCGGAGCCTTCGCCTATTCCCATGGGCTCGAGCAGGCAGTTGCAGAAGGCGCTGTGCGGGACGGCGTGACGCTCGAAGCATGGATCGCCGATGCACTGGCCCATGGGGCCGGGCGCACCGATGCGATCCTCGCCGCCCACGCGTCCCGGGCCGACGAATCCGACTGCGACGCGCTCGCAGATCTGGCCCGGGCGCTTCAGCCATCGGCCGAGCGGGCCGCAGAGGCCGCGATCCCAGGCGCGGCCTTCGCCCGTACAGCGCGCGAAGGTTGGGGAATCGCCATCGCCGATGCGCCCTATCCGGTGGCCGTCGGCGCCGCCGCGGGGCAAGCGGGCCTGACGCCGGCGGTGTTTCTGCCGCTTATGCTGCAGGCCTTTGCAGCCAACCTGATTTCCGCGGGCGTGCGCCTGATCCCCATCGGCCAGACCGAAGGACAACAGGTGCTCTGTGCTTTGCTGCCGCTGATCGAGCGCGTGGCAGCCGAGGCCGGGCCTGCCGCGCTTGCCCAGATCGGCTCGGCCGGATTTGCGATCGATATCGCAAGCCTCCGCCATGAGAGCCTTGAGCCACGGTTGTTTCGCGCGTGATAGCCGCGAGACGACTGCGGTCGGACCGTGCAACGAAGGAGAACTGAGATGCGCTCACCACATGGGCCCCTGCGGGTCGGGATCGGCGGACCCGTGGGGGCCGGCAAGACCACGCTGACGGACCGGCTCTGCAAGCACATGCGTGACCAGCATTCCGTCGCTGTGATCACCAATGACATTTACACCCGCGAGGACGCCGAGGCTTTGATGCGCTCGCAAGCACTGCCGCTGGACCGGATCGTCGGTGTCGAGACCGGTGGCTGCCCGCATACGGCGATCCGCGAGGATGCCTCGATCAACCTCGCAGCGGTGGCCGAATTGTCGGCCCGGCATCCAGACCTGGATCTGGTTCTGATCGAGAGCGGCGGGGACAATCTGGCGGCGACCTTCTCGCCCGAACTTGCGGATCTGACGATTTACGTGATCGACGTGGCGGCCGGCGAGGAGATCCCGCGCAAAGGCGGCCCCGGGATCACACGATCGGATCTCTTGGTGATCAACAAAACCGATCTCGCACCCCATGTGGGCGTTGATCTGGAGGTGATGGATCGGGACGCGCGGCGCATGCGCGGCGACCGGCCGTTCCTCTTCAGCCGCGCCCGGCATGGCGACGGCATCGCCGAGATTGCGTATTTCATCGCCCGAGAAGGCGGCCTGTTAGACACGCCCCGCCCTACGCGGGCCTTGTCCTTCAAAGCGCCGCGTCAGGCCTAGCCCGGTTTGGCCAATCGGCCGAGCGCGGCGGCCTCGAAGCTCATCGCCGGTGGCCACTGGCACCAGCGTCAGCCGCGCGCCGCGAGCGGAGCTGTCGCACTTGCGGCAAAAGCAGACGCGGCGCTTTGCAAGACCACGGCGCTCCACAGACAGCTTAGTCCTCGGGCTCGGTTGTGAACTGCAGCGGATAACCGGCGGCACGGCCCATCTCGGTGCCCATGGCCGCCTTGGTCTCGGCCACATCGCGGGTGTAGACAGCCACCACACACACCCCGCGGCGATGGGCGGTGATCATGACCCTATGCGCTTGCTCGTCGGTGATCCGAAAGACCCCGCGCAAAACCACCACAACGAACTCACGCGGGGTGAAATCATCGTTCAGCAGGACCACTTTATAGAGGCGCGGATGGTCCACCTTGGCCTTCGGCAGCGTCCGGGGTTTCTCGACGATGTCGTTGTCGCTCATCGCTGGCACCTAGCGGCTCTCGACGGACAGAGGGGCGGCGGGCGCGGAGGGACGTCAGACACGCGCTCGGCGAAAGGAGCTATAGCGCATTTGCCGAGTGAAGGGGAGCAATGATCCAGACCCGGTGGGCATGTGAGGCGGATGCGCCGCGCCTGGCGGAGATCCGCTGCGCGGCGTGGACCAGCACCTATGCCGGCGTCATCCCCGGCCTGGCTCTGTCTCGCATGGCGAGTGCCCATGACCCTGCCTGGTGGCGATCCCGCATCCGGTCGGGGCGGACGGCCTTGGTGATTGAGCTCGACGGTCGTCTCCTCGGCTATGCGTGGCTCGGACCTTGGCGCGGCGAAACCAAGCAGGCGGCAGGCGAGATCTATGAACTCTACCTTGACCCGAGCGCCCAAGGGACGGGGCTTGGGCGGCGGCTGTTCGATGCGGCCCGCGCCCAACTGCGGCGGGCCGGTCTGGGGCACTTGCTCGTCCGGGCGCTCGCAGAGAACGAGAGCGGCTGCCGCTTCTATCGCGCGGTCGGCGGTCGCGTCATCGGCCAGGCGCGAACCCTGGTTGGGGGCCGCGCCTGCGAGGAGATCCTCTTCTCCTGGGAGTGACGGAGGCGTCCAGCGCCTCCGCCTGTGTCACGCCCGCTCGGAGGAACCCGCAATGGGTAGGCGCCGAACGGTCGAGCCTGTCAGCGCACGCCAGGCATTGCCGACTGCCGGAGCCAGCGGGGGAAGCCCGGGCTCTCCGACACCCGTCGGCGCCTCGCTGCTAGCGATGATCGAGACCTCAACTGCCGGCATTTCGGGCAGGCGCAGCGGGGCATAGCTGTCAAAATTGCCCTGCTCGACGGCCCCACCCTCACCGAGCACGACCTCTTCGCGGAGCGCCGCCGAAAGGCCATAGCCGATGCCACCCTCGATCTGCGCCCGGATGATGTTCGGGTTGACGGCAACGCCGCAATCGATCGCGCACCAGATCTTGTGCGCCCAAGGCTGTCCGTCGCGCTCTGAGACCTCGGCGATCATCGCCACATAGCTGTTGAAGCTCTCATGCAGAGCGACGCCAAGAGCGCGGTCCCCGCGCCGCGGGCCTGACCATCCGGCCATGTCCGCAACACGTTCGAGCACGCCGCGGTCCCGTCCTGCCTCGGGCTTCAGCAGCGCGAGGCGCCCCTCGACCGCATCGCGCCCGCCCTTTTCGAGCAACTCGTCCAGGAAAGTCTCGGTTGCATAGGCCGTGTGGGTGTGCCCGACCGAGCGCCACCAGAGCACTGGGACCTTAGCCTCCATCCAGGCCCACGAGACCCGATGCGCCGGCCAAGCATAGGGCATCTTGGTTGAGCCCTCGATCGAGGTAGCGTCCACGCCGTTCTGGATCAGCATTTCGAAGGGCGAACCAGCCACGATCGACTGGTTGGCAACCGTGTTTTCCCAGGCCGAAATGGCGCCGTCCGCATCAAGGCCACCGCGGAACCGGTGCACCGTCAACGGGCGGTAGTAGCCGCCACGGATGTCGTTCTCGCGGGTCCAGACCAGCTTGTAGGCGCCCTTGCCGGCCGCCTTGGCGATCTCGGCCGCCTCGCGGGCCACATGGCTGCTGGGCTGTGCACGGCGGCCAAAGCTGCCACCGGCCAGCATGGTGTGCACTTGGACTTGTTCGGGCGGCAGGCCCAGCGTGCCGGCCACAACCTGGTGATCGACCGTCTGGAGCTGTGAGCCCATCCAGACCTCGGCCCCCGCATCGCTCACCTCGATGGCGGCATCCAGTGGCTCCATCGGCGCGTGGGCGAGGAAGGGGAAGACGAACTCCGCCTCATGGGTGACGGCCGCCGAGGCCAGGGCCGCATCGACATCGCCCGTTTCCTCAGCAACGGTCGCCGGCCGGCTCGCCGCCTCGGCCCATATCCGGATCATTTCTTCTGAGGAGCGGGTCTCAGCCTCGCTCTCATCCCAGTTCGCGCTCAACGCATCGCGACCTTGGAACGCCGCCCATGTGTTGGTCGCATAGACGGCAACGCCCGAGGAGATCGCCTCGACCCGCACGACCCCCGGTACGGCGAGGGCATCGGTCGCATCGAAATCGGCCAGCTTGGCCCCGAATTTGGGCGGATGCAGCACGGCCACCACGACCATGCCATCGCGCTGCACATCGATCGTGTACTGCGCCTGACCCGTCGATTTGGCCAACGTGTCGAGGCGCGGCCTGTCCGTGCCGATCAGAACGAACTCCGCGGGATCCTTCAGCTGCGGCTCAGCAGGCGGCGTCAGGGCAGAGGCCGCCTCGGCCAGCGCCCCGAACCCGCTCTGATGCCCCGCTGGGTGCGAGACCACGCCGTTCGCGACCGAGATCTCGCCCGCCGGCACGCCCCATTGGGCCGCCGCCGCCTCTACCAGCATCGCGCGCGCTGCTGCACCGGCCTGGCGCATCTGCATCCAGGAATTGGCCACGGCCGTCGAGCCACCGGTGCCCTGCAGGCCAAAGAACAGGTTCTTGTAGCGCTCGGGATCCGAGGGCGCATGCTCGGCCCGCATCTGGGCCCAATCGGCGTCCAACTCCTCGGCCACCAAGGTGGAGAGGCCGGTCATCGGACCCTGGCCGAACTCGATGTGCTTGATCAGCACGGTCACGGTGTCGTCGGTTGCGATGCGGATGAAGGCATTGGGCGCAAAGGTCCCAGCGCTGCCATCCCCTTGGATGACTGCCGCGGCCCCAGATTGCGCACGCGCACCCATGGGCAGCGCGACGCCCAGCACCAGGGCGCCGCTGCCTTGGAGCACCCGGCGGCGGGTCGGAGTATGAGTGGTCATGACTCAGCTCTCCAAGATATCGGCAGCGTCGTGGATGGCTTGGCGTATGCGCACATAAGAGGCGCAGCGGCAGAGATTGCCCTCCATCGCGAAATCGATGTCCTCATCGGTCGGCTTCGGGGTCTCCTGCAGCAGCGCCGTGGCCGCAACGACCTGCCCCGACTGGCAATAGCCGCACTGGGGCACATCCAGTGCCACCCAGGCCTGGCGAACCGCTTCGGCCTCGTCACCGGCCAGACCCTCGATCGTGGTGATCTCGGCCCCCTCGACGGCGCTAACCGGGGTCACACAGCTGCGGCTGGCATAGCCGTCGATCATCACGGTGCAAGCACCGCACTGGGCGATGCCACAGCCGAACTTGGTGCCGGTCATGCCGAACTCATCGCGGACAACCCACAACAGCGGCATGTCCTCGGGCACGTCGACGGAAACATCCCGTCCGTTTATGCGGAACTTGGTCACGGGTCGTCCTCCTTGCTGGCTTTCGGTGCTGGCACGCGCCGCGGCACTTGGCCGAGGCGTCGACTCCAGCTTAGCATGGCGCAGAACGGCGGGAGGTCACATGGTTCATCGGTCCATTGACTGTCCGGTTTCTGCCTAATCCTTGCCCGATCCTGCCCATCCGGATTGCCAGATCGCCGCGCAAGGCCCATTTGGCCAGAAACCAGTATGACCCGAGATCTATGTCCGGCATTGCTCCAAAGCTCCGCGCGCTTGCCCCCAGTTTCACCACCGATGCGGCATCCGGGATCGTCGAGACCGGCGTGCCAAGCCTGCGCTTTTTCTGGTCGCGCCGTTTCGCACCGCCGACACCCGTGGTCTATGAGCCCGGCATCGTGATCATCGGACAGGGGCACAAGGTCGGCTATCTCGGCGAGCGCAGCTTCCGCTACGACCCCGAGACCTGCCTGATCGTCTCGGTCCCCATGCCCTTCGCCTGCGAGACCCATGGCAGTCCCGACGAGCCACTTCTGGGCCTGTTCGTCGGCATCGATCTGACCGAGCTCACGGCGCTGTGCGAGGCGGTCGGGCCGGAACCCGGCCTGCCGCCGCCGCCAGCCGAGGCGCTGATGCGGGGGGTCGAGCCGGTCGCCATCACCGGGCCAATGTTGGACGCGGTCGAGCGCATGCTCGATTGTCTCGGCTCGGCGCGTGAGGCCCGGGTGCTCGGCCCTGGCATCCTGCGCGAGATCCTGTTCCGCGCCCTCACCGGCCCGCAGGGTGCCACTTTGCGCACGCTCACGCGCTCCGACAGCCAGCTCGCCCGGCTGGCGCGAGCCATCCAGCGCATGGAGCGCGATTACGCGGCGCCGCTCACCGTGGCCAGCCTGGCCGAGGAGGCGGGCCTCAGCGTCTCGGTCTTCCACCGCCGCTTCAAAGAGGTCACCGCGGAAACCCCTCTGCAGTACATCAAGAAGATGCGGCTCAACCGAGCGCGCATGCTGATCGTGCACAACGCCATGCGGCCCTCGGTGGCAGCCGCAGCGGTCGGATATGAGAGCGCCTCACAGTTCAGCCGCGAGTTCCGGCGCCATTTCAACATCGCCCCCTCCGAAGCCCGCGGCCTCGGCTACTGAGGGCATCACGAATATGGGGTTGCACCTCAGAATGGATGTTCTAAAGTCAGAACGCTCGTTCTGGGCGATTCGAGGAGCCCCTGTGTCCAAGGCTGTCGCCAAGCCTGTGTCTAATCCCGCGGCTGTTGCCGCCGCGCTCGACCTGTTTTGGCGCAAGGGGTATGCGGACACATCGATGGCCGAGATCGTGGAGGCGACGGGCCTCAACCGCTATGCGATCTATTCGAATTTCGGCAGCAAGCGCGACGTGTTCCTCGCCGCACTCGATGCCTATTTCGAGGAGGGTCGCAAGCGCTTTGAGCCCATCATCCGCGACCACGACGCCCCGCCCATGGACCGGGTGCGGCGCTGTTTCGACGAGACCATCGCCAAGATGGAGGAACAGGGCTCGGGCTGCTTCATGTGCCATGTGGCGGTCCAGAACGCCTCGGAGGATCCTAAGATCGCCGAGGCCGTGCAGCGCTATTTCGACACGATCCTGATGATGGTCGAGATCATGATGCAAGAGGCCGAAGAGGCCGGGACCCTGAACCCGGCGCTCAGCCCGGCCGTGGCGGCCGAACTCTATTTCGACTCCATGCTCAGCATGGGCGTCCATGCAAAGGCCGGCGCCACGCGCGAGCGGCTGGATGCAGTCACCAATGCGGCGATGGCGGCGCTGTCCGCGCCGGCGCCCGCACCCGAACAGGCGTAGCGTAGGTCAGGCGGGTTCAGGCGCCCGAGGGCGTCTCTCCTCGCCACTCAGAACCGCCGTTCTAACCGCGATATCCCCCGGCGCACCCCTCTGCGCCGGACATAGAAAGACTTGCCTCAGCAGGAGAAGGCCCGATGCAACAGATACGCTCGCAGCTCGACCGCTTTGCCGTTGCGCTGGCGCGCCGCGTCATCGAGTGGCGGTGGCTGACCATTATCGGGTCGCTGGCTGTAGCCGTCGCGATCTTTATGAACGCAATGAACATCGGCATCGCCAACAACTACCGGGTGTTCTTTTCCGCAGAAAATCCCGAGCTGATCGCCTTCGAGACCTTCCAGGCGACATACACCAAGAACGACAACTTCCTCTTTGTGATCGAGCCGGAAAGCGCCGAGGCCTTTGATGGCGCCACCCTGGCGGCGGTCGAGGCCCTGACCGCCGAGGCCTGGAAGATACCATTTTCGATCCGGGTCGACAGCATTACGAACTTCCAGTCGACGCGGGCGACCGAGGACGATCTGATTGTCGAGGATCTGGTCCGGGACGGTACGGCCATGGCGCCCGAGGAGCGCGAGGCGCGGCGCGACATCGCGCTGGCCGAGCCGATTCTGCGGGACCAGCTGCTCACCCGCGACGCGGGCGTGACAGCAATCAACGTGGTGCTGCAGTACCCTGAGAAGGACCTGACCGAGGTGCCCTTGGCCGCCGAGGCCGCGCGCGCGCTGCGCGACCGCATCGAGGCCGAGCACCCCGGCGTCGATGTCACCCTGACCGGGGTCTCGATGCTCAACAACGCCTTTGCCGAGGCGGGCATGGGCGACATGATGACCCTGGTGCCGCTCATGTATCTGGTGGTGCTGGTGGCGGCGGTGGTCGCCTTGCGCTCGCTGTCGGGAACGGTGGCGACACTGGGGGTGATAACAGGATCGGTCTTGGTGGCCATGGGCGCCGCCGGCATAATGCGCATAGACATGACGCCGATCTCGTTCAGCGCCCCGACGGTGATCATGACGCTGGCCGTGGCGGACTCCGTGCATATCCTGATCTCGATGCGCGCGGCGATGCGCCGGGGGCTTTCCAAGATCGACGCGCTGGTCGACGCGATCCGGGTCAACTTCCTGGCCGTCACGATCACCTCGCTGACGACGATCGTGGGATTCCTCGCGCTGAACTTCTCGGACGCTCCGCCTTTCTGGCACCTGGGCAACATCACGGCCGTCGGCATCTTTGCTGCCTGGGCCTTCTCGTTGACCCTGCTGCCGGCACTGGTGAGCTTCCTGCCCTTCCGGGTCGCCGTGGCCACCGAGGAGGACCGCCCCGTCATGCGCCGGTTCGCCGATTGGGTGATCGCGCAACGCCGAGCGCTGCTCGGCGGCATGGCGGCCACGCTGGCCGTGTTGATCGCGCTGATCCCGACCATCGACTTCAACGATCAATGGGTGAAGTACTTCGACCACCGCATCGAGTTCCGCACCGAGAGCGACCGGGCGCTAGAGAATTTTGGCCTCTATCCGATAGAGTTCTCGGTGCCCTCGGGTGAGCCCGGCGGCGTGTCGGAGCCGGCCTTCCTCGAGCGGCTCGAAGGCTTCACCGCCTGGCTGCGTGCACAGCCGCAAGTGACCCACGTCTACTCACTGGCCGACATCATGAAGCGGCTCAACAAGAACATGCATGCGGATGATGAGAGCTGGTACCGTATCCCCGACGACCGTGAGCTCTCGGCGCAATATCTGTTGCTCTACGAGCTGTCGCTGCCCTTCGGGCTCGACCTCAACGACCGGGTGAACATCGACAAATCGGCGACGCGGGTGACCGCCACACTCGGCAACGTCACCACCGCCGAGACCAAGGCGTTCCTGGCCGCGGCGGACGCCTACATCACCGAGAACTTCCCCGAACCGCAGCGGGCCAAGCCGACCTCGGCCCAGGTCATGTTTACCTACATCACCGACCGCAACGTGCAGAGCATGATCCTCGGCACAACGGTGGCCATCCTGGTGATCTCGCTCATCATGGTGGTGGCCTTGCGCAGCGTCTCGCTGGGTATGCTTTCGCTGGTGCCGAATGCGCTGCCCATCCTCGGGACCTTCGGGCTTTGGGCGGTGCTGGTCGGCGAGGTGGGCTTTTCGGTGGCGACAGTCGCCTCGATCTCGCTCGGCATCATCGTCGACGACACGGTGCACTTCCTCACCAAATACCAGCGCGCGCGGCGCGAACTCGGCCACGGCCCCGAGGACGCCATCCGCTATGCCTTCGAGACCGTCGGCGCCGCGCTGGTCGCGAACACCATCATCCTGGTGCTGGGCTTCCTGGTGCTCACCTATTCGAGCTTCAAGATGAACGTGGACATGGGCCTGATGACCATCATCGCGATCGTCCTGGCGCTGATCATCGACTTCCTGATGCTGCCCGCACTGCTGCTGCTCGGCAAGCGCGAGGCGGCCGAGACCCCCGGCGGCACCCCCCAGGCCGCCTGAACCCATGGAGATGACCATGACCTTCCGCCTGAAACCTCTCCTGGGCGCCGCGTTGATCGCGGCGCTCGCCACCGGGCCGGCACTCGCCAACGGCAAGGGCTTTGACGTCGCCGCCCGCTCGGACCGCAGCGACAACGGGTTTGGCGACAGCCGCGTCGAGCTGAAAATGGTGTTGACCAACGCCGCCGGCAGCAGCAGCACCCGCGAGGTCGAGATCACGACCCTCGAGCGCGAGAGCGAAGACGTGGGCGATAAATCCATGGTGGTGTTTTCGAGCCCACGAGACATCGACGGCACCGCGCTCCTCAGCCACGCCAAGATCCTGGACCCGGACGACCAATGGCTGTTCCTACCGGCGCTCAAGCGCGTCAAGCGCATCTCCTCGGCCAACAAATCGGGGCCGTTCGTGGGCTCGGAGTTCGCCTTTGAGGACATCACCGGACAGGAACTCAACAAGTACGACTACGAGTGGCTCCGCGAGGAGGCCTGCGGAGAATTCACCTGCGATGTGGTCGCCCGCATCCCGCGCTATGAGAACTCGGGCTATACCCGCCAGATCGGCTGGTACGATCAGACACATTCGCAGCTCCGCAAGATCGAGTTCTATGACCGCAAGGACTCGCTGCTGAAGACGCTCACCTACGAGGAGTATCGCGAGTATGACGGCGTCTGGCGCTCGCATCTGTTCCGGATGGTGAACCACCAGACCGGCAAGGCGACCGACTTGGTCTATGGCGACTACACCTTTGGCGTGGGGCTGGAGGACGGAGATTTCGTCAAGGGCGTGCTGAAGCGGCTACGATGATGCGGACCAGACCAACACCCATGTTTCTCGGAGCGCGGCCGCTTGTCGCGCTCCTGTTGGCCGCTGCGCCGGCGATGGCCCAAGAGCTGCCCGAGGGTTTCGAGATCAACGGCCAGATCGCGCTCGAGCCCCGAATCTTTGCCGAGGACGGCGCCTATCCTGGCCAGCTTCAGCACGTCCAGGCCTCGGGCTTCATCGAGCTGGACATCGTCTGGGAGAGCGAGGACCGCGACACCCAGATCGCGCTGGTGCCCTTCTACCGCCTGGATGCCGAGGACGAAGAGCGTACGCATTTCGACATCCGCGAGGCCTACATCCGACATGTGGAGGAGGACTGGGAGTTCCTAGCCGGCGCCAATCGCGTGTTCTGGGGGGTCACCGAGTCCCGCCATCTGGTCAACATCATCAACCAGATCGACGCGGTCGAAGACATCGACGAGGAGGACTTCCTCGGCCAGCCCATGCTGCAGATCGGCCGGCAGACCGATTTCGGCCGGCTGGATCTCTTCCTGATGACCGGCTTTCGGGAGCGCACGTTCGCTGGGGACGAGGGGCGCCTGCGCGGCCCTCTGGTCGTCGACACCGAAGCCGCACGCTTCGACTCGAGCCTCGAGGAGTGGCGGCCCGAGGTGGCGCTGCGCTATTCCCACTTCATCGGCGATATCGATGTGGGTGTGCACGTCTTTCACGGCACATCGCGTGAGCCGAACTTCCTGCTGCCCGCCGACCAGGACCGGTTCGTGCCGAGCTATCCGGTGATAACCCAGGGCGGTGTCGATCTGCAGTACACGACCGATGCCTGGCTGTGGAAGTTCGAGGGGCTGGTGCGCGAGGGTCAGGGCGATACGTTTGCCGCCGCGGTCGCAGGCGTCGAGTACACCCTGTTCCAGGTGTTCGAGACCAATGCCGATCTCGGCTTGCTGGCCGAGGGGCTCTATGACGGGCGGGACGAGGACCTTGCCCTCTCGGCCGAGGAGCGCGCGGCCGGCTTTGTCGGCGGCCAGGTCTTTGGCACTGTCTCGGAAAAGGACGTCTTTCTGGGCACGCGCCTTGCGCTCAACGACGTGCAGGACACCGAGTTTCTGGCGGGTGTCTTCGTCGATGTGGAGGATGGGCCAGCCAGCTTTCGCCTGGAGGCCGAGCGCCGTCTGGGCGACAATTGGAACGCCGAGATCGAGGCGACGGTGTTTCTCGAAGACGACCCCAGCAACGCCGCCTCGGCCTTCGAGCGGGACAGCTTCATCACCTTGCGTTTGTCGCGGTTCTTCTAACACGGGATCTGATTGTTTTGGATTTTGGTTGCGGGCGGTGCAGTCGTTTTGGCCTTGGGTTGGGGTGAGGAGATCTCCGATCCGGCCGATGGCGGACCAGAGGCCGTCCACGGTTCGCTCAGCGGCCTTTCCGAGGA